>JANOLP010000073.1:0-10333 GCA_031419835.1 Pseudomonadota bacterium
GCTTGCGGATCGAAGTTGGATAGATTCAAATCGAGCCAATACAGCGACAGGATTTCATCGAACACCGCAGCGGGAAAACCCTTGCGGTTGCCGCGTTCATCGACGATGAGTTGATAGCAAAAAGGCTCAAACATCGGCGTATGCCAGCGTTTGAGGAATTCTTCCGTGATGCGCGGGAAATGTTGCTCTAGTTCAGAGATGTATGTGTTGTCAGCCATGGGCGGAGTCGTTCGACTGCGATAGAGTCGATCCGCCGTAATATTACTGGATTACAACGATTTAAGGTAGGGCTTTAAACGAAGTTATGCAAGTCGGTAAGTGGTCTTGTCGACAACCGTCCGTTTTCCAAGGCGATAATCGTGAATCTCGTTTAGAAACATCATTTCTTCGAGTACATCAAACGGAAAGCCTTGGCGGTCACCGCGCTTATCGATCATCAGGGTGTGCAGGTAATCGGGGAAATTATCGTCGCCCCACATCAACGTGATTTTTTCGACGATACGGGGAAAATTTTTCTCCAAGGCCGAGACATAGTTAGGATCGCGTGGATCGGTTTTTTTCTTGTAGTAACTTTTCATTGCGTGATATCCATCGGGCGGCGATAACGGAAATATAGAGCAATTACAAAGTTTTGCAATAGGCCCAAGGCGTTCGCGCTAAGCCCTGGCGGTTAGGAATTGACGCAATTTTTCCAGCTGAGCGGCTCGCATCAATTGCGGAATCTCGGCTGCGACTGTCGCATCGGCGATAACTGCCTTCGCCTTAACAGCCGCAAGCGCAGTTTGCGCTTCGCGCAAATAGCCGATGTCGCTTGGTGCATCGAAATCGGCTAAATATTTGCTAGCGCGCAATAGATCCTGAAAACGCGCTGGGCGTCGCAGCGCGTCGGCGCCTAGCAGCAATTTCAGCAAATCTTCCGGTGTAAGGCTGCGTGCGCGCGAAATGGTGCCATGCCAACGCACCGCGAGTTTCGCCAAGTCGGCGCAATCGCTTGGCGCCCGTAGTCGCTGCGAGGCAGATAGGGCGCGCGTCTCCAGCGCCCTATCATGGAGCGCCGCATCAATACTGGGTGGCCTCGGGCCATTGCCTGTATTAACATCGACTGACGCAATAAGTACTGCATAGCGAATGGGCAAAGTCGCTTGATCCTGTGCGGCGCAATCTAATCGTTGGTTGGCGCGATCACCCATTTTCATTGCGGAAAACTCCGGCACAATCCGCGTTAATGCCTCGGCGGCGATAAGCACCTCAAACATACGCGAGGGCTTGTTTTCCATCAGTCCCTTGGCCAACTCCTGCCAAACGCGCTCGGCAACCAAGGCGTCGACTTCGCCATTCGCCGCCATCGAGCGCATCAGGCTCAATGTTTCTGGCGCGACGTTAAAATCCGAAAATCGCGCGGCGAATCGTGCCACACGAAGAACCCGCACCGGGTCTTCGCAAAACGCCGCGCTAACATGACGCAAAATTTTGTCGCGCAAATCGCCCGCGCCGTTTTGCGGATCGATCAAATTGCCATGCTCATCTTTTGCAATGGCGTTAATGGTCAAATCGCGCCGCAGCAAATCCTGTTCCAACGTCACGTCCGGCGCGGCATGAACTTGAAAGCCATGGTAGCCCCGCGCCGTCTTGCGTTCGGTGCGGGCGAGCGCATATTCGGCGTGGGTGCTGGGATGAAGAAATACCGGGAAATCTTTACCGACCGGCGTGTAGCCCAGGCGCGTCATCTCCTCGGGCGTGCTACCGACCACCACATAATCCCGATCTTTCACCGGCAAGCCGAGCAACTCATCACGCACGGCACCGCCTACTTCATAGATTTTCATCGATATTGCTGAATATTCAACTTGCGTTTATGGCATTAGGTTGATCCTTCCCTCACCCCAACCCTCCCAGAGGGAGAGGGGAGGGGATGAGGGCCAGCCTCATTAGAAAGCGCGGCCAGCAATCACCAATTCCCGATACACTAACGTCTTTTTAATCCGAACACCTGTTCGAAAGAAATATTTTTATGCTCCGGCCGGGCGTTGCTTTACTTTGGTTGACGCATTTTCTCCCGTTTTCGCTGATTAGCGCCATAGGTCGGGCGTTGGGTCGAGTGGTTTAGGTCTGGCCAGGCGCGCACGGCGCGAATTAATATCGAGACGATCCCATCGCCGATACGCGCCGTATGAATGAATTCCTCGAAACGCGCATTCTGGAAATCCCGGAGCAATATTTTTGGAGTCACAAACGTTTTCACACGCGGCCCGATGACGAAGGCGCGAAGACGTTTTATCCGTGACAGAAAGTAGTCGCTTTTACATCGCGTCATTCCCGCGAAGGCGGGAATCCATTTGGCGTTTCTCACTTCAACCGTACAATGGATTCCCGCCTTCGCGGGAATGACAATCGAAAAGAAATTAAGTGAACACCCGCTCCACAAAATTTGCCGCCGTCATGTTGGCGGCACTGTCGCTGGTGTGGGGCTACAGTTGGGTCACCAACAAAATCGGAATCCTGCTGACCAGTCCATTCGATTTCGCTGCGATGCGCGTCGTGGTCGGCGCTATCGGTATGTTTTTACTGATGCTGATGCAAGGCCGCTCGATTCGATTTCAGCATGGAAAATTCAATATGCTGATTGGTCTGCTGCAAACGTCGGGATTTTTTCTGCTGACCTCGTGGGCGGTGTTGCATGCCGGTGCCGGTAAGACTTCGGTGTTGGTCTTCATCATGCCGTTTTGGACCCTGCTGCTCGCACGACTATTTCTCGGCGAGCGTATTCAGGGTTGGCAATGGGTCGCCGTGGTGCTGGCGTTCGCTGGCTTGATTTTGATTCTCGCGCCTTGGCAATTTCGTGGTGATTGGCTTTACAGCTTACCGGGTGTGATCGCTGGGTTTATTTGGGCGGTGACGTCGATTTTAATCAAGCGCTACAGCAAAGACCACACGCTCGATGTGTTCTCGATGACCGCGTGGCAATTAGTGATCGGCGCGGTGCCGTTGATCGCCGTTGCGTGGGCGGCGCCATCGCCGCCGATTCAGTGGTCGTGGTTACTGATCGCGTGCTTATTTTTCAGCGGCTTCGTTGCGACCGCATTAGGCGGGGTGGTGTGGATGTACGTACTCGATGTGCTTCCCGCCGGCACGGCGAGCTTGAGTACGTTAGCGATTCCGGTGATCACCGTCGTCTTCGCGGCGCTGCAACTCGGCGAATATCCGGCGCCTCATGAGATTCAAGGCATGCTCCTCGTTGCGGCAGCTTTGGCGTTGTTGTCGTACCTTGGCGTACGCCAACATCGACGCGACGATCCGGTGCTAGGCCAGGAATAGGGTCGCTAAATCATCAATAAGATGGCCTGAGAGCCAATACTGGTGCGGGTCTCCGGGCATCGATTAATCCGCTATGTCATTGCGAGCTGCCTGTATCGGCAGCGCCGATACCGCTCACGGACCATGAACCGTCGGCGCTCTTGTTGCCCCATCCCTATGTCATCCTGAGCAACGCGAAGGATCTGCTTTTACGGCCGTTAAAAAGCAGATCCTTCACTGCGTTCAGGATGACATGTTAAAGGAGGCAATTCCGGTAGGGTTCATGGAAAGGAGCAACGCGACGAAGCAATCTCGTTTTTTTGAGCGGTTAAGTACGAGATTGCTTCGTCGCAAAAAACGCTCCTCGCAATGACAATGCTTGGAGATTTACATGCAAGTCGGTAATTGCAACGCTTGCAACGTTTCGCCGGTATCGCGATTTTGCACGAACGCTGCAACGCCCAAATCCTTCGCTTTCCAATCCGATGGAATCGTGACCGATTGCTTAATCTCGAGCTTGCCCTGGCGATCGAACTTGAGTGGGCCGATCAATTCGCGCACAACGTAATCGTGTTCCAATTTTACGCCGCGATTTTCGCCGGCTTTAACGTTGCTGGAAAGTTTGTTTTCGTAAATCGCAACATATGCATTTGCGTCTTCCGACGGCATGCTGAGGTTAGCGGAACCCGATAAATGCAGCGTATTCGGTTTCGAGGCATCGAGCTCCAGGCCAATATCGGCGCGGGGTTTTGTGGTGTTGATATCTTTCAACGTGCCGTTGAGTTTGACATTGCTAAAGGCGAGACGAATGTCTTTTCCGCTGACAAAAATCTGCGGCGTATAGACCGTGCTCGAGCCGTTAGCGCGCGCCAGGACACGGTGGCGCGCGCTGAATTCCTTGTCGGCGAAGCGATCGGCCCAGCCGATGTAATCCCAATAATCGACGTGAAACGCCAGCGGAACGATTTGATTCGCCTTAAAGCCGCCCGGCGCAAGGCTGCTCACCCATTTGTCCGCCGGCGGGCAGCTATTGCAACCTTCCGACGTGTAGAGTTCGAGCACGGCGGCGGTCTCGCTGCCGCTTTTCGCGCTGCATTGGCCGGCAGCGATGGCATTGGTTGAAATTAAAACTGCTACAAAAGTGACGGCGAAAATACTTTGAATTTTTGGCATGATGACCTCTAACATAGTTCCGAATTTGTCGCGCTATGTTGTGCTTACTTACATGCCGCCACTAATAAACACGCCCCTCTCCAGGCGGTCGTGTCTTGAAGCGTTTATGCGACCATAGGTATTGGTCAGGCCGTCGAAGTATCCAGCGCTCGAGTTCCCGATTCATTCGCGCCGTATCTGCTTCGACCGATGCACCGGGAAAATCCGACCAGGGCGCATCGATATGAACAATGTAGCCGTCGCGAGTCATTTCAGTCACCGCCATGATGACTTTGGCATCCGTGAGTCGCGCCAGGCGGGAAACCATCGGGATGGTCGCGGCGGCGACGCCAAAGAATGGAACGAATATCGAGTTGGTCGGGCCGAGATCGGTATCGGGCAAGTAATAAAAAGGTACGCCTTCCTCGAGGACGCGGACGACTTTGCGCATGTTTAAATTTTGCCGCTGGATCAATATCGGTTCATTAAAGCGTTGTCGCGCTTTGAGCAGCCAATCGTCCCATACCGAATTCTTCTGGCGCGAGTAAATTGACGCGAGCTGCATCAGAATGCTGATCCGCACGCCACCGGCATCAAGCCCGAAAAAGTGTGGCGCGATAATTATTAAGGGGCGATTGGCCGGATTGGTCAGATGCTGCTCGCCTTCTATGCGCACGTAGCGCTCGATTTCAGCGCGATTGGCATGCCACAGAATCGAATGATCGAGCGCGGCGCGCAGCATATTGCGGAAGGAATTGCGGCCGATTCGAATACGCTCACGCTCCGCCATCTGCGGAAAACATAGGCGCAAGTTCGTAACCGTGACATGCCGGTGAGGGCGGGCAAAAAACCAAAACACGTCGGCCAGCAGGTTCGCAATAATGCTGCGTGCCGATTGCGACACTGCACCCGTAATGTTAATCAGTGCAACGCCCAGGCGCGCGAAAAGTTCATTCACCGTTGCACTTGATCCGTTGGCGGCGGTTTGGCACCCGCCGGAATTTTGTAGCGGTTGTAACCCCACAGGTATTGTGACGGACAATCGCGAATCAAGGTTTCGAGCTCGCGATTCATGACGGTCGCGTCATCGATCTCGTTGCCGCTAAATGCTTGGTCGAAGCGTTTTAGGTGAATCCGATAGCCTTTGCCGCCTGGGAGACGTTCGCCGTACGCGAAGATCACAATGGCGTCGAAGCGCAGAGCAAGCCGTGCGGGCAACGTCATCGTGTATGCCCAACGTCCAAAGAAAGGCGCCCACACGCCTTCGCCCTGCGAAGGCACCTGGTCAGGGAGAATGCCAACAACTTCCTTGTCGCGCAGCGCTTTCATCAGCATGCGCACGCCCTTGATATCGGCCGGCGCGAGTTTCAGGCCCTCGGTCGCGCGTCCGGACTCAACAATGTCGCGTAGCATTGCATTGCGCGGCGTTCGATACAGCACGGTCATCGGGCGGGTTCGTGCTTCGGGGCGATAGGCCGCATAGAACTGCGCGGTGACTTCGAAACATCCTAAATGGGGGGGTAAGAAAATGACCGGGCGACCGTCCGCCAACGCGGCGTCGGCAACGGACATATTCACTACATGAGTACGCTCGATAATTTCCGCGCGGCTACGCATCCAGACCCATGCCGTTTCCAATCCCTGCTTGCCGGTCTCGCGGGCAACGGCTTGAATCATCGCGGCATCGAGATAGCCGGCACCGGCCAGATTCGAGCTCAGTCGTTTTCGATAACTCGGCGACAGCCAATAAACCATTCGCCCTAAGGCCCCACCAAGGCCATGAACAGCGCGCAATGGCAGCGCGGCAATCAGCCTAAGAAGGAGTGCGATCAAGGTTGCACTTTCGATGATCCCGAGCCGTGCCTTAGCCGCGCTGAACGCGAGCAGTCCAGAGAGTTTTTCAATTTATCGTGTCGATTGATTTCAGCGACACTTTACCAGGTGATTAACCAACGCAACGCGAAAGACTCCCATCGCGCAAGCTGAGAATGCGATCGCAATTCGTCCCACGCCGCTATCGGCAAGCTATCGCCGAAGTACCGATTTGTCAATCGCAGCTAATAGCGGCGGCGCGTCGACGCAATAAGGTTAGCGTCTAACCGCTCGCCCCGTCGATGTGCCGGTAGTTCTGGACGACAATGAAATTCGCGGACTCACCATCCTGATTCGTTATCCGAAGTCGCGCTGATTTTGTGCACCGACAAATCCGCGCCGTTAAATTCTTCCTCTTGACCCAAGCGAATCCCGACCATTGCTTTGATGCCGCCGTAAACGATCAAGCCGCCGACAACGGCGATCGCGATACCCATCAACGTGCCGATAAGTTGCGACATAAGGCTGACGCCGCCGAGGCCGCCTAGCGCCTTGCTGCCAAAAATACCGCAAGCGATGCCACCCAGCGCGCCGCACAAACCATGCAGCGGCCACACGCCTAGCACGTCGTCGATCTTCCAGCGATTTTGCGTTAGCGTGAACATGTAGACGAACATGACGCCGGCGATGCTACCGGTGGCTAAGGCGCCAAGCGGATGCATCACATCGGACCCGGCGCAAACGGCAACGAGTCCGGCAAGCGGGCCGTTATGTACAAACCCTGGATCGTTTTTGCCGGCGATCATCGCCGCCAGCGTGCCGCCAACCATGGCCATCAACGAATTCACCGCGACTAAGCCGGACACTTTGTCGATGGTTTGAGCGGACATTACATTAAAGCCGAACCATCCCACGGCCAAAGTCCATGCGCCGACGGCGAGAAATGGAATGCTCGATGGCGGATGCGCGGAAATGCGGCCGTCTTTGCCGTAGCGGCCGTGGCGCGCGCCAAGCAAAATTACCGCAACCAGCCCAATCCAACCACCCATCGCATGGACGACAACGGAGCCGGCGAAATCGTGGAAGGTCGCGCCGAATGTCGCGTTCAGCCAATCTTGAATGCCGTAATGATTGTTCCAGGCGATGCCTTCGAAGAACGGATAAATGAATCCGACCAGCAAAAACGAAGCCGCCAATTGCGGATGAAATTTCGCACGCTCGGCGATGCCGCCGGAAACGATGGCGGGAATCGCCGCGGCGAAGGTCAGCAGAAAGAAAAACTTAACTAAGTCGTAACCGTTTTTCGCTGCGAGGGTTTCGGCGCTGGAAAAGAAATTGACACCGTAGGCCACACTGTAGCCGATGAAGAAATAAGCGATGGTCGAAGCGCAAAAATCCGCAAGGATTTTGACGAGGGCGTTTACTTGATTTTTTCGTCGTACGGTACCCAGCTCCAAGAATGCGAAGCCGGCGTGCATGGCTAATACCATGGTTGCGCCGATCAAAATAAATAGAACGTCACTGCCGGATTTTAGAATTTCCATTTTTTCCTCCTCAATAATTAACCCCGTGGTGTTGCAATAATTGTTCCAATATATTAAATAATTGATTATATTAATTAATATCAAATAAAACATTTTCAAATCGCACTTAATTGGTGCTCAACGTAGATTTATGCACTAAAACAGTGCCATCGTCCGTTATTACCACCTTGAACATTTGGATAACTTGTGCATCATGCGCTCTGCGACTGGATCACAACAGCGTTGTGTCCAGCGTACGACATAATTATAATCCCACTTATATGTTTTTTTCTTGGTGAGAATGCTATGAGTCAAGTGACGATTTATCTGGATGACGAAACCGCAGAAAGGGCGCGTGCCGCAGCACAGTCACGGGGTGTGTCGTTGAGCAAATGGATCGCAGAGCGGATTCAACAAGGAACACTTAGCGACTGGCCGACGCACGTTCGTGGGCTGGCGGGCGCTTGGAACGACTTGCCGTCTGCGGAAGAATTACGAAAAGCACGTAGCCCGGACGCCAAGCGGGCGAAGCCGTAACGTGTTCATCCTCGACACCAATACCGTCCTCGACTATTTCAGGGGCAAAGGGCGAGTCGCGGAGCGCCTATTGGAGGCCGCGCCAAGTGAGATCGCCCTGCCGGCGATTTCGGTTTATGAGGTTTGGGTCGAGGTGCTCGGTTCGCACAATCCGAAGCGGCGTCGTGAACAATTTGAGTCCTTCTTATCGGTAATAGAGACGCTGCCGTTTGATAAGGTCGTTGGGTTGCGTGCCGCCGAGGTGCGATTCAAGCTGGAACGTGCTGGCGAAGGAATCGGCCCGCTTGATACGCTGATTGCGGCAACTGTTTTGGCGAATAGCGGCACTTTAGTCACTCGAAATACCCGAGAGTTCTCCCGCGTTTCTGGATTGAAAATTGTCAATTGGCACGATTGACACGCTGCTGGTGCCCGTGGATACTGAATCGACTCGAGCTTTGCCACTCTTTCAATTGCATTCTTTCGCGTTTTTCAAAGACTGCAAAAAGCCTTCGATCTATGGCATGGCGATGGACTTAATCAGAGGTTCCTAAATGATTCAACGTGAAAATTTTTCCCCCGGCGACATGGAGCGCTGGCTCGACGAACGGCGCGTCACCGAAGTGGAATGTCTCGTCTCGGATTTAACCGGTGTCTCGCGCGGCAAGATTTTGCCGCGCGCAAAATTCGGGCAGGATAAGGGTTTGCGCTTGCCGCAAGCGGTGATGATGCAGACGGTGACAGGAAATTATCCCGAGTCGGAAGAAGTCGATGCGATCATGACCGACTACGATCCCGATATGATTTTGAAGCCCGATCCGGAAACGGTTTGCATCGTGCCCTGGGCGGTTGATCCGACGGCGCAAGTGATTCACGATTGTTATTTCTTTGATGGGCAAGTGGTCGATTTTGCGCCGCGCTCGGTGTTGCGCCGCGTACTCGACCTTTACCGCGACAAAGGTTGGGCGCCGATTGTCGCGCCGGAATTGGAATTTTATTTGACCGCGCGCAATATCGATCCCGATATTCCGCTGAAGCCGCCGATCGGCCGTAGCGGCCGCTCGGAGACGAGTCGCCAGGCCTATAGCATCGATGCGGTGAATGAATTCGATCCGCTATTCGAAGACGTTTATGATTATTGCGAAGCCCAAGGATTGGACGTCGATACGCTGATTCACGAGGTCGGCGCGGGCCAGATGGAAATTAATTTTTTGCACGGCGATCCGATGAAGTTGGCCGACCGCGTGTTTTATTTTAAGCGCACCGTGCGCGAGGCGGCGATGCGCCACGATATGTACGCAACCTTCATGGCGAAGCCGATGGCGAATGAGCCCGGCTCGGCGATGCACATTCACCAAAGCATTATCGATCCGAAAACTAAGCGCAATCTTTTCAGCAACGCAGACGGTACGGCGTCGCCACTTTTTTACCATTTCATCGGCGGGCTGCAAAAATATCTGCCGGCGGCGACGATTTTTTTCGCGCCCTATGTGAATTCCTATCGGCGCATTGTCAAATACGGCGCGGCGCCGATCAACATTCAGTGGGGGCGCGACAATCGCACCGTCGGCATTCGCGTGCCGGATTCCGAGCCGGAAGCGCGGCGGGTGGAAAATCGCGTGGTGGGTGTTGACGCGAATCCATACGTTGCTATCGCCGCGACGTTAGCCTGCGGTTATTTGGGCATGGTGAATAAGATCGAGCCGTTGCCGGAATACAAAGGCAGCGCGTACGAATCCGATTTCCAATTGCCACGCGGTTTGCACGAGGCGTTAACGGAGATGCGAGCTGCAACTGCGTTGCACGAAGTAATGGGCAAGCGTTTCGTGACGCTTTATGCGGCCGTTAAAGAAGAGGAATACGCGGAATTTATGAAAGTGATTTCGCCGTGGGAGCGCGAACATTTGTTGTTGCATGTTTAAGGCGAACGCATCATGACCGCGATATTTGAAATGCGTAATGCGCCTACTGAAAAACCGCAATACGACACCCAAAAAATTCAGGCGCAAGACGCCGCGCATTACCTACATCCGTTC
>JANOLP010000074.1:0-5175 GCA_031419835.1 Pseudomonadota bacterium
TACATTTCATTTAGTTCTCCCCTTGTGGTTGGTGAGTTATTAAAAATCGATCAAGCTGCGAGGCAACAGCAGCGCGTCTCGCAGGCAATGCATGCCTGGGAGCCAATATCCATGCGGCTCCTGGCATGATAACAAAAAATCTACATTGCCTCGAATATACCTGCTGCACCCATGCCGGTGCCGACGCACATGGTCACCATGCCGTATTTTTGTTTGCGGCGTCTTAAGCCATGCACCAAAGTCGCGGTACGAATTGCACCCGTCGCGCCGAGCGGATGGCCCAATGCGATCGCGCCGCCGAGCGGATTGACTTTGCTTGGATCAAGATTAAGTTCTCGCATCACGGCGAGCGATTGTGCAGCGAACGCTTCGTTCAATTCGATCCAATCCAGATCATTGGCACTCAAACCCGTTTGCTTCAACACTTTCGGAATCGCCTCGATCGGGCCGATGCCCATGATTTCCGGCGGCACGCCCGCGACGCTGTAACCGACAAAACGCGCGAGGGGCGTGAGGCCGAATTCCTTCAAGGCTTTTTCACTGACGAGAATCACCGCGCCGGCGCCATCGCTCGTTTGCTAACTGTTGCCCGCCGTCACGGAACCTTTCGCCGCGAATACCGGGCGAAGTTTCGCGAGACCTTCAAGCGATGTATCCGGACGCGGACCTTCATCTTTTGCAACGGTCTTACTTTTCGTCACAATCGTATCGCTCGCGAGATCGGCAAGTTGTTCGTTGATTGCGTACGGCAGAATTTCGCTGAACTCGCCGCCCTCGGTTGCCTTGATCGCTTTTTGGTGACTCGCAAGCGCGAATGCATCTTGATCTTCGCGGCTGACTTTCCAGCGCTCGGCGACTTTCTCCGCCGTCAGCCCCATGCCGTAAGCGATGCCGACGTTTTCATCTTTCGCGAAAGCGGTAATGTTGATCGCCATCTTATGGCCGCCCATCGGAATCATGCTCATGGTTTCAGCGCCCGCGCCGATCATGATGTCCGCCGCGCCGGTGCGAATGCGATCGGCCGCGATCGCGACCGCTTCGAGGCCCGACGCGCAGAAACGATTGACGGTAAGACCCGCCACCGATTGCGGAAACCCCGCGAGCAGTAAGCCGATGCGCGCGATGTTCATACCCTGTTCCGCTTCCGGAATCGCACAACCGACAATCACATCGGTGATCTGTTTCGCGTCAAGGCTAGGCACCTGCGCCAGCACACCGCGCAGCACGTGCGCAAGCAAATCGTCCGGCCGCGTGTTGCGGAACATGCCGCGCGGCGCTTTGCCGACTGGGGTGCGGCAGGCGGCCACTATATAGGCATCTTGAAGTTGTTTCATTTTTTACTCCGTAAAATGGTGAGGCGTGAGGGGTAAGGAGTGAGGGGAGAAAAGATGAAGCGCCGTGGTACGCCTAACGCCTAACACCTCACTCCTAACTAGTTCCTCAAAGGCTTACCCGTCTCCAACATATGCTTAATCCGCGCTTGGCTCTTGGGATTCTTGAGTAGCTCAACAAAATGCTTGCGCTCCAATTTTAAGAACCAGTCTTCGTCGACCATCGTCCCGGCTTCGATTTCGCCGCCGCAAAGGGCATCGGCCAATCGTGCACTGACTTCGAAATCGTGCGCGGAAATAAAGCCGCCATCGCGCATATTCACCAGCATCATCTTTAGCGTCGCGATGCCGGTTTTTCCGGCGACCGGAATTTGTTTCGGTAGCGGCGGGCGGTAACCTGCTTCGCTTAAGCTCCGAATTTCTGCTTTCGCGACGTGCAGTAACTCATGGGGATTCATGATCACCGTGTCGCGCGGGCGCAGGTAACCGTAGCTGCGCGCTTGCGTCGCGCTCTTGCTAACCTCGCCCATCGCAATGGTTTGAAATGCGCGCTGAATGCTTGGGAACACATCGCCACCCTTCGCAGTACGCGCGGCACGCAGCGCGATTTCTTTGCAGCCGCCGCCGGCGGGAATTAAACCAACGCCCGTTTCGACCAAACCCATATAGCTTTCGAATGCGGCGACAGTTTTGGTCGAATGCATCGGAAATTCGCAGCCGCCGCCGAGCGCCATGCCTTGCACCGCCGCGACCGTCGGCACCATGGAATATTTCAGCAGTTGCGCGGTCTGTTGAAACTTCGCAACCACCGCTTCAATCTTCGACCATTGACCGAACATCAATGCCGGCGCCATCGACATCAGATTCGCGCCGACGGAGAAGGGCGCTTCGTGCCAAATCACCATGCCGATATAACTTTGTTCGGCTTCTTTGATCGCGCGCTGCAAACCGTCGAGCACATCTTCGCCGATCGCGTGCATTTTTGATTTGAAGCTGGCGATGGCGATGCCGTCACAGGTATGCCAACAGCGCAGTGCGTCGGTTTCGAAAATCGTCGTGCCCGCGTCGCGTTTTTCGCCGAGCACGGTGTCGGGAAATATTTGACGTTTGTAGACAGGGAGGGCGGAGCGAGGTTGATTCTTTTTCGCAGCGGAAGACCAGGAACCGTCGGGCCCGTGAACACCCTGGCGACCGTCCGTTACCCATGCGGGCAGCGGCGTTTTCGCCATGGTTTTTCCGGCGGCGATGTCGTCGTTGATCCACTGCGTGACCTGTTGCCAACCGGCCGCTTGCCAGGTTTCGAACGGACCGACATTCCAGCCAAATCCCCAACGAATCGCGAGATCGACATCGCGCGCATTGTCGGCGATGGATTCCAAATGTACCGCGCAATAGTGAAACACATCGCGAAAACAGGCCCATAAAAATTGTGCTTGTGGGTCGTTCGACGCCCGTAGCTTGGCGAATTTTTCCGCAGGATTTTTTTCCTTCAGAATCGCTTTCACATCGGGCTTGGCTTCGCCGCCCGAGATTCGATAATCTTGTTTCGCCGGACCGACGACTTCAATGTCTTTGCCGAGCTTGCGATAAAAACCGGCTTTCGATTTTTGGCCAAGCGCGCCTTTGCCGATCAGCGCTTGCATCACCGCCGGTACTTTGTAATGCGGGTGCCATGGATCATTCGGCAAGCTGTCTTTCATCGTGTTGATGACGTGGGCTAACGTGTCCAAGCCCACCACATCAGCAGTGCGGAAGGTGGCACTCTTGGGACGCCCGAGTAGCGGGCCTGTCAGGGCATCCACCTCGTCGAAGCCCAATCCATGCGCTTCTCCATGATGCATCGTGGCGAGAATCGAAAATACGCCAACGCGATTAGCGATGAAATTCGGCGTATCTTTCGCGCGCACCACGCCTTTGCCGAGGGTGGTGACCAGAAAATTTTCCAATTGATCGAGGATCGCAGGATCGGTCGCCGCTTGCGGAATCAACTCAACCAGCGCCATGTAACGCGGCGGGTTGAAAAAATGAATGCCGCAGAAGCGATGCTTTAGCGCCTCCGGAAAAACGCCGGCCAGCGACGTGATCGAAAGCCCCGAGGTATTGCTGGCGAAGATCGCGTGCTCGGCGACGTGGGGCGCGACCTTTTCGTACAGCGCTTTTTTGATGTCGAGCCGTTCGGCAACTGCCTCGATGATGAGATCGCATTCTTTCAGTAATTCGAGATGCTGATCGTAATTTGCCGGAATGATCTGGCCGAGTTTTTCGCTTGAACCGATCGGGCTCGGCTCAAGTTTCCGCAGTGCATCGAGCGCCTTTAACACGTTGCCGTTCGGATCGCCTTCCTTGGCGGGCAATTCAAATAATATCGATTGCACGTTGGCGTTGACCAAATGCGCAGCGATTTGTGCACCCATCACGCCGGCACCGAGCACCGCGACTTTTTTAACTAAAAATGGAGTGGCCACAACAAATTCCTTAGATAAATCGCTCGCAGTCTATGCGAGTGATATTGAAAATGCTTGTAACTAATCAGTAGCGCAAACAGTTGTCATTCCCGCGAAGGCGGGAATCTATTTGGCTTAGAGATTCAGTCAACAACGATTCGTCGTCCCCGCGAAGGCGGGGACCCAGTGTCGTTACACTAAAGACACTGGATTCCCGCTTTCGCGGGAATGACAATCGGTTATCAAGCCGAAATAGCAACTCATTTCGACAGTTTGTATCTCAAGACATCCCAATTTTGTATTTACTTTGTTACGCCTCATAAGAGGCAAACAAGATGAAGCACAACACTTAAAAACGATGATTATATTGAATGCTAACAATATCAACGCTCGGATTGCTGTACTCGCCCTTCAGCGTGCCGCGCGCATTGTTTTCCGCGTCTGCCGCCGAAAGATTGAGCGACGCGCTTTTCACAAAGATATGCGCATAACCGAAATCGAGCGAAGCATTCTGAGTGATTTTCCAGTTCGCGCCAAACGAGAGCCAGGTACGGTCTTGATCCGGAATGCGCGGCGTGCGATGCTCGTCCGGCACCGGGCTTTGGTCATACGCCACACCTGCGCGAATCGTCCAGGTGCTGCTCGGCTTATAACTGCCACCGATCGCGACGCGGAAACTGTCATCCCATTTTTCCGTAGTGACGTTGTCCGGCGCGCCATTGTTGAACTTCACGCGTAACTCTTCGAAGCGGCTCCACTTGGTCCAGGTCAAATCGGCCATCAGCGCCCAGCTTTCGTCGATTTGCGAATGCAAACCGAAAGACACTGATTCAGGCAGATCAATTCCAGCCGTTACGCCGGTGTTAGCGAATCGAGGGCTCGACGCAACCGCGCCGGGAAGTCCGGCAGGTACTTGGTAGGTCGCATCCCCTTTCAAATCCTGTTCGACCGACGAGCGATAGGAAATACCGAGACGGGTGCTCGGCACAATTTGCCACATCATCCCTAAGTTAAAGCCATAGCCCCAGTTGTCGCCTTTGATCGTGGCTTTGCCGTCCTTTGCCGCATTGCCTGGCGTGGTGAATCCGCCGGGGCCACACTGCGCGGCGATCGCGCCTTGAATTTGAGCCGGCGTTGCCGTGCCCCCCGTTTGTTGCAACACCGCCGCTTGCACGCCCGCAATACACGCCGTACTAAAATCAATCGCGCTGGTCAGTTCTGCTTTAGCATATTGAAGATTTAACCCACCGCCAATCGAAAAACGATCGTTGATCTTCCATGCCGCTGATGGATTGATATTGATAATCGTCAATGCGGATTTTAATGCGTGGTAGCGGCCGACCCAACCGTCTTCGTAGTCCGTCGTAGAACCGAATGGGGCGTTAACGCCGATACCAAGA
>JANOLP010000075.1:0-6547 GCA_031419835.1 Pseudomonadota bacterium
GAGGCCTTAAATGAACGATCCGAAAGTACATGAATTTATCCGTCTGACGGAATTGTCTCACGGCGGTGGGTGCGGCTGCAAAATTGCACCGGGTGTGTTGTCCGCGATTTTGGCGGAATCGCCCGCCACCAAAATGTTTCCCAATTTGCTCGTGGGCACCGAAAATTCCGATGATGCCGCCGTCTACAAATTGAATGACACTCAAGCGCTCGTTGCGACAACGGATTTTTTCATGCCGATCGTCGACGATCCGTTCGATTTCGGCCGCATTGCGGCGACAAATGCGCTGTCCGATATCTATGCAATGGGCGGCACGCCGATTATGGCGTTGGCCATTGTCGGCATGCCGATTAACAAATTACCGATTGAAACCATTCAGCGCATTATCGCCGGGGGCAATGCCATATGCCAGGCAGCGGGAATCCCAATCGCCGGCGGCCACTCGATTGATTCGCCAGAGCCAATTTATGGACTTGTCGGGTTGGGCCTAGTGCATCCCGATCAAGTCAAACGCAATGACCGTGCTAAAGATGGCGACGTCTTGATTCTCGGCAAGCCAATCGGTGTCGGCATTCTCAGTGCTGCGCTAAAGAAAGGCAGCTTGTCGGACGAAGGTTATCAAGCGATGATACAAGTGACCACGCAGCTAAACACGCCGGGCACTAAGCTTGCGTCCATGGCGGGTGTGCACGCCCTAACGGACGTGACGGGGTTCGGATTGCTGGGTCACCTGCTGGAAATTTGTCGCGGTTCGGCGCTTACTGCCGAAGTCGACTACGCCAAGTTGCCGGTTCTGCCGCTTGCCAACGAATTGGCGCAACAGGGATTTATCACCGGCGCGTCCGATCGAAACTGGCTCGCTTACGGCGAACAAGTCGTATTGCCGCAAGGCATGGCCGATTGGCAACGTAAGCTTCTCGCCGATCCGCAAACTAGCGGCGGTTTGATGGTGGCCTGTTCACCGACTGTTGCGGACGAAGTGTTGGCGATTTTCCACGCTTCCGGTTTTGCAGCGGCGTCTCGAATCGGCACGATGCGCGCCGGCGCGAGTCAAGTAGTCGTAAAATAACGATCAAGTCATATCGCCAGGAGCCGCATGGATATTGGCTTCTGGCGAGGCATTGCCGCCGACAGGCTTCCCTATTGGTTCTCCAGTCGGCCTTGATATTTCGGTCGAATTCACAAAAGTTTACACATCAAAAATTTGTTCTATTTGATAATCTGCTCTGGAATCGAGCAATGATCTGGCGTTTCCGAAACACGCCAGAAAAATAATGCGACGATCTACAAACTTTTGATTTACCGCTGGAATTGAAATGATGGACTGCCCAAGTACCTATTCTGAAATAGCCGATGCGATCCGAATCGTGGAGTCGCAGCGTAATCACGAATTGTCTCTAGTGATCGCTAGCATGTACGTCGCCAGCGCGCCGGTACTGGTGCAGCTAATGGGTGACGCCTTGGCCGACGGCGATTTGCGCGAACTATTTCGCGCGGCCGATGCACTACGTTCGAGCAGCGCTAATCTTGGCGCAAGGCGGGTTGCTGAGTTATGCCACGAAGTCCGCGAGCTGTCCTCGAAACAAGCACTACCCGGCGCAGCCGAAAAGCTAGCTAAGATCGCCAACGCAGTCGCCATTATTTGTTCAGCATTAATAGAGAAAACGGCCCTTTTGGCGCCTCGCGAAATCGTTTAGTTGCGCAATAACGGCGCCAAGCTACGCCAAACATTGTCTAACAAAATTGCCTGAGCTTGTTGGTTTGGATGAATGCCGTCCGATTGGAATAATTCGCGCTTTTCCTCCACCCGTTCCAGCAACGAATCAACTAACGAAATCCGATTGCGTTGCGCCAAGTCGTCGAACGCCGCCTTGAACTTTTCCCGATAGTTTTTGCCATAATTGGTCGGAAGTCGAATGCCTACCAACAACACTTTAGCCTTTGCGCCAAGCCCCATCTTAATCATTGCGTCCATGTTGGCGCGAAATTCCGCGACCGGTAATCCGCGCAGGCCATCATTGCCGCCGAGTTGAAGGATCAGTATTTTCGGCTGATGCTGCTTAAGTGCGGCGGCCAGCCGAACACGGCCACCTGCGCTGGTTTCGCCGCTGATGCTGGCGTTCACCACGCGATAATTTTGCTTATTGGATTTTAACTTTTGTTGCAGCAAACTGACCCAGCCGGTATCCTGCGCAAGGCCATAGCCCGCCGACAGGCTATCTCCGACCACCAATAACGTTGATCGCGGCGCTGCCGTTGCGGCCACCATAAACATCATCGAAAAAATGAAGCCAATTACCGAAGATGCGATATTAGTTGCAGAAGGATTGGGCAAACGCGTTAATACCGATGAAGGATCACTGGACATCCTCCATGACGTGAGTTTTTCTGTCAAGGCGGGCGAGGCGGTGGCGATCATTGGCGCCTCGGGTTCTGGAAAATCCACTCTGCTTGGTCTGTTGGCGGGATTGGACCTGCCGACCGCTGGGCGCGTCAAAATTGATGGGCGCGATTTATCGCATATGAACGAGGACAGCCGCGCGCTGTTTCGCGGCAAACATCTGGGCTTCGTATTCCAATCATTCCAATTGCTTCCGGCGTTGAACGCATTAGAAAATGTCATGCTGCCACTTGAGTTGGCGGGTGCGGCGGACGTCCGGTCGCGCGCTGCGAACCTATTGCGGCGGGTCGGGCTTGGCGCACGTTTAGAACACTATCCGCGTACTTTGTCCGGCGGTGAGCAACAACGGGTTGCCATCGCCCGCGCTTTTGTTAGTGAGCCGAAGCTCCTGTTCGCCGACGAGCCCACCGGAAACCTTGATACAGTGACCGGCGCGTCGATAATCGAACTGCTGTTTTCGCTCAATCGGGAGCGCGGGACGACCTTAGTCTTGGTAACCCACGATGCTGCGCTCGGCAGCCGATGTAATCGTTGGTTAGAAATTTCCGCGGGCCGCTTGACCAGCGACCGCGCAGGGGTAGCGGCATCATGAATATTGTCCGTCTCGCGCTATTGATGCTTTGGCGCGAATGGCGAGCCGGCGAGTTTCGATCCTTAGCTGCAGCGCTGGTAATTGCTGTAGCGGGTGTCACGACGGTGAGTTTTTTCTCCGACCGCGTCGCGCGCACGCTTGATCGGGAAGCCAATCAATTGCTCGGCGCGGATCTAGTCGTCATCGCCGATCACAAGATTCCCGATGATTTTCACCGGCACGCGACTGCGCTCGGCTTGCGCTATGCCAATAACATTCAATTTCCCAGCATGGTCGTCGACGGCGATAAGACGCAGCTCGTCAATGTCAAAGCGGTGAGCGAGGGCTATCCACTGCGCGGCAAAATCAGAATCAGCCGCTCGGGTGCGAATGCAGAAATGGAAACTTCCGGCATTCCAGAATCCGGCACGATGTGGGTCGCGCCGCGACTGCTCGATCTGCTCGGCGTGGGTATTGGCGACAAAGTGGACCTAGGTGCGATGCAGTTTCGTGTCGTCGCAACCATTGTTCAAGAGTCGGACAATGCACTGGACTTTATGAACGTCGCACCGCGTGTGCTGATTAACCAGAGCGATGTGGCGGCTTCGGAGTTAATCGGTGTCGGGAGCCGCGTATCGTATCGCTTGCTGTTAGGCGGTGAACAGAACGCCATCGCGAACTATCGCCGCTGGGCGGAAACGACACTGGCTCCAGGTGAGCGCGTCGAGGGTGTACGCGATGCGCGGCCGGAAGTGCGCACGATGCTGGAGCGAGCCGGGCGGTTTCTGGGACTGTGCTCGCTCATGGCTACAATCCTTGCGGCGGTTGCTGCGGGTCTGGCGGCGCGGCGTTTCGCTGTGCGCCAACTTGACCAAGCAGCGATCATGCGTTGCCTTGGTGCAACGCAGGCGCGGCTGCTTGGCCTGTACCTGGTGCAACAATTGATGCTTGGTTGCATTGCCAGTTTGGCTGGTATTGCCGTGGGTTGGCTCGCGCAATTTGGTTTGGCCCGGTTGTTGAATAATTTCGCCGCCGTCACGCTCGATTTGCCCGGCGTGATTCCCGCAATTCAAGGGTTGGCAATCGGGCTCATTCTCGTGTTCGGATTTACGCTTCCGATGATTGTGCGCTTGCGCGGAGTGCCGACATTGCGCGTGATCCGTCGCGAGTTCGGCGCCATTGAGCCGGTGAGCGCCGCGACCTATGTCGCGGGATTGACGGCCTTCGCGGCGATTCTGTTTTGGCGTGCCGGCGATAGTCAACTCGCGAGCTATGTATTGTTTGGTTTTCTTGGCGGCGTGGTTGTCTGCGCGGTCGTGGCGTTTGCATTGGTCGCTCTCGTCGCACGCTTGCGGCACACGGCGCAGGGCCCATGGCGCTTTGGCCTGGCGAATCTCAAGCGTCACGCGCTCAATAGTGTCGTGCAGATCATTGCGCTGGGTCTGGGCATTATGGCGTTGCTGGTCCTCACGCTGGTGCAAGGGGATTTACTCGATGGCTGGCGCAACAAATTGCCGCCGGATGCGCCGAATCGTTTTGTCGTCGGCATTCAGTCCAATCAAGCGGAGGCGGTGATCCGTTTTGTTCGCGAACGTGGGCTTGATGATTTTGTGCTGTATCCGATGGTGCGCGGCCGGTTGGTTTCGATCAACGGCAACGCGATTCGCAGCGCGAATTTCGCCGATGTGCGAACCAAGCGGCTGGTCGATCGCGAATTCAATCTTTCCTACGCCAAGTCCGCCCGCCCGGATAACGCCATTGTCGCCGGGCGTTGGTGGAGTAGCGTGCCGTCAGGCGTTCCGGAATTTTCTGTCGAGGAATGGATCGCTCAGGAACTCAATATCATCCCCGGCGATACGTTGACCTTCAACGTTGCCGGCACGCCGATTAGTGCCCGGGTCAGCAATATCCGCAAAGTCGATTGGGATTCCTTCAAAGTGAATTTCTATGTGATCGCGACACCCGGTTTGCTCGAAGCGATGCCGACCAGTTTCGTGACGAGTTTTTACTTAGCAGAGAAGCAAGAAAAAATTTTGAACGACTTGGTGCGGACGTTTCCGAATCTGTCGGTAATCGATGTTGCGGCGATCATGACGCGTTTTCGTGCCATGACCGATCAAGTTTCGAAGGCGGTGCAGTTTGTATTCCTGTTCACCGTATTGGCCGGGCTGATCGTCTTGTATGCGGCCATCAGCACGACGCTCGACGAGCGTATTTTCGAAAGCGCGATAATGCGCACCGTCGGCGCCAGTAGGCGGCATTTGGTCACCGCGCAGTTGGCGGAATTCAGTGCGCTGGGCTTCGCCGCAGGGCTGCTCGGCGGGGTAGGCGCAAGCGCACTGGCCTATGCCTTGAGCCGCTACGTGCTGCACGTGCCGTTCACCTTTAATCCGACCATCATCTTGCTCGGCATCGCCGCTGGCACCGTCGGCGTGAGCATCGCCGGGATGCTCGGCATGCGCGGCACACTCGATCGGCCGCCACTGGACGTTATTCGCGCGCTGTCGTAACCGCCCAAGCGCCGTGCCAGCAGCCTTACCCCGCTTGCCGTTCCAGGCATACTGGCTTGCGAGGCAAGCTGCATAAGGATCGCAGAGCAATGCTTGCTAAATCCCCATCCAGCCCGTTGCAGTCAATGGCTCATATTCAGGCACGCTGGTTGGATGCCTTCGGTAATGATACTCGGCCAAAACCCGTTTCCAACGCCCATGCGCCGTTACCAATGAGGCCGAGCGTGATCGATGCGGCGATCAGAAATACCGGATACTCCCAGCCACCGTAACCGGTAACCCTACAGCGTTATATTTCTTGACGCACGGTTTCGGCACAATGCGCTCACGTTCAACAACGCGGGGGTGGTATGGTCAAACGAGCATTGGCGACCGACAGGTCGCAGCCGGAGTCAGCATGGCGAGAGCGGTTCGTGCGCTACGCGAGAAGTAAGCAGACGGTTGAAGCATTCTGTCTCGGTGAAGCGGTGTCGGTGGCATCGTTCTATGGATGGCGAACACGTCTTCGCAATGGCCGGGGCAATGTCCTACCGGCGCCGCGCACTGTGCCGTTGCCAGCGCCATCGCCATTCCTCGATCTCGGATCCGTCAATCGCCTCTGTGCAAGTGCGGCGGCACCAGACAGCGATGACGGACCACCCCATTGCACACGGTCAGACATCGACATACGCCTCGATCTCGGCGGCGGCGTGATCCTGTATATCGTGAGGCACTGATGTTCTTTCCGGAAGGGCAAGTGCGTGTCTTTCTCTATGGCGAGCCGGTCAGCATGCGGCTCTCCTTCGACGGGCTATATGCCCTGGCGCGACACCGCATGCAGCAAGACCCGCTGTCGGGTCATTGGTTCGCCTTCATCAATCGCCGCGCCACCCAGATCAAGGTCCTGTACTTCGATCGGAGCGGATTATGCGTCGGGTCCAAGCGCCTCGAACAGGGGCGGCTGATCAGCAATTGGGACAACGTCACGACCTGCGAAATGGATTGGACCGGGTTGAAACTTTTGCTCGAAGGGATCGAACCAAAACGGGTCAGAAAACGCTATCAAAAAAACACCGTTTTCATAGG
>JANOLP010000076.1:0-6250 GCA_031419835.1 Pseudomonadota bacterium
AACCTCGATTACGCGAATCGACGGATCATCTACGCCTTCACTAAAGAAAGCCGAGTTCATCGGGCTCCACAGGCGGCCAATTAAATCTCGATCATTGGAAATATGCGCATCGCCTAACATGCTCAGGTAACGGCCCGCCGACGTATCGGCATAAATTAGCGCAACCGCCGGCGACGCATTGATTTCCATCACCGCATCCGATTCCTGTGCCGCCAAGAACCATACCGTTCCATTCGATAGCGCTTGCTGCGTCGTAAAGGGTCGCGACCTCAGTTGATTTAAACCACCTTGAGTGGTCAGCATACAAAACTTTATGGTTTCGGCTTTCTCCATCATTTCCGCGAATTCAATTTCGGTACTTTTTGTCATCGTATTTCATCCTCATGGATTGGTAGAGCGAGACAAAATACGGAGCAATTACCATGCCCAAAAGTTGGCACTGGTTTTGCATGGTGTTCCAGCAGAATGAGTTGCGGAGTTTTTTGATCCTTGCAGCGTTGTTCTAATTTGATCAAGATTTTTTTAGGAGTTAGTGATGAGAAAGCAAACGGAAATACAAGGCGAAGGTAACGTCGAGGCAGCAAAAAATTATAACGAGGCGCAACGCAAGTTTGTAAAGTCCGGCGGCGTTGAAGCCGCAGCCGGAAAGACGAAACCGAAATCGAAGCAAGAAGCCGATGAACTCGCGCGCGCGGAAGCGAGTGGCCGCAGTCGTGCTAAAGAAGAAGATCCCGCCGTACATCGCGATGGGAAAAAAGTGGGTGGGAAATAAGTAGGAAACGCTATGTTAAAGCCTAGCGTTTTGTATGTTATTGCATGTTCGTTAACGCTTAGCGTTGTTGCTTGTGGCGATGTGGCGACATTACCCGAAAAAGCAGACACCGGTCCACGACCTACGCTACCGCCTCCCAAGCCCACGTTGATACCGACCGTTAATGTTGCGCCGGCAAGAGGATGGCCGGCGGGGGCAGCTCCGATCGCTGCCACCGGCCTTGCGGTAAGCGCATACGCGAGCGGCCTGGATCATCCTCGTTGGTTACACGTGCTTCCCAATGGCGACGTGTTAGTTGCCGAAGCAAACGCACCGGCGAAGAAGGAGGGCGCCCCAAGCGGCGTCAAAGGCTGGTTCATGAAAGTGTTCATGAAGCGCGCCGGAGCCGGGGCGCCGAGTGCCGATCGCATCACGTTACTGCGCGATGCCGATGGAGATGGTATCGCGGAAAAACAATCAGTCTTTCTCGGGGGCTTGCATTCGCCGTTCGGCATGGCGCTCATTGGAAATACGCTTTATGTCGCCAACACCGATGCGATCCTGCGCTTTCCCTATGCCGATGGTGCAACGCAGATCAATGCAATCGGCGAAAAAGTAGTTGATCTACCCGCCGGCTTGATCAACCACCATTGGACCAAGAATGTCATTGCAAGTCGCGATGGTTCTCATCTTTATGTCACCGTGGGTTCCAATAGCAATGTGGGTGAAAACGGCCTAGAGCATGAAGTCAGCCGCGCCGCTATCCTCGAGATCGATCCGGCAACGGGCCGTTCGCGGGTATTTGCCTCGGGCCTGCGTAACCCGAATGGCCTTGCTTGGCAACCACAAAGCGGATTACTTTGGACTACGGTGAATGAACGCGATGAGATTGGTAGCGATCTGGTGCCGGACTACATGACGTCGGTAAAGGATGGCGGCTTTTATGGCTGGCCCTACAGTTATTATGGTCAACATGTCGACGTGCGGGTGAAACCGCCGCGCCCGGAAATCGTCGCTAAAGCGATCGCTCCCGATTACGCATTAGGCGCGCATACCGGATCGCTTGGGCTGGTTTTCTCTGAGAAAAATTACTTGGCGGAACGGTTTGCAAGCGGCGCATTCATCGGGCAGCACGGATCGTGGAACCGCAAACCGCGCAGCGGCTACAAAGTTATATTTGTACCATTCGCCAATGGGCGCCCGAGCGGCGAGCCGGAGGATGTGCTTACCGGATTTATCAGCCCCGATGGCGAAGCTTATGGCCGCCCGGTCGGTTTAGCGATTGATCGAGCCGGTGCGTTGCTTGTTGCCGATGATGTTGGGAACATGGTGTGGCGCGTAAAACCTGCCGAAAAAATATGAGTATTTGCTAGTGGTTGAAATAACGGCGATCTCGTACACAAACTGTCGCGCAGAAGCAGGTTGATGGCTTACGCTTGCCGCGGCCAATCTTGCAGGCATGCGCACAAGGTCGAGTCTGATACGGCTGGTGTCAGCGTTTCGGGTGTGAAATAAGTACTGATCTGTAGCGCGGGAGTATTACGCCGGCCAGGAATATCGGAGGACTTACTTTCGATCAAAATAAATCCGAAAACAAGAAAGTTGAAGAAGGCGAATGAACTTAACCAGCCGCGCATGGATTGTGGTGTTTTCATTTGGTCTCCGATACAAAAGCAATTCACGCGCGGCCACATGACATCAATGCAAAATGAAAACCGATCCTAAGGTTTCAGTTGACCGCGGATTTCGCCGTCCTTATGTGCTGCGCTGTGTACGTTGACGTAGAGTTTTCCGGCTTTATAGCTTTCGTATTGTGCGTCGCTAAATTTTGCGCCGTCCGGCACGACCCATTTATCTTCACCGGATTTCGTTAACGCAATGACGACCGGGCCATTTTTGCCCATCTCCCCTTCGTGAATATGCGCGGCGGTGGCCGTCATTCCTTTGATGGTCACGCTGCCGCTCACCGTTTTGTCGGCGGCGACTTTAACACTGCCATTACCGGACGCGGACGTGGTCACCGGGGGAGCTTCATCATTCCCGCTGAGCGTGACCGCATCGGATGCGGCGAAAGCTATGCTCATACCGCCGAAAAGAACGGTTGCAACTGCGGATCTCAAAACCAGACTAAAGCGTGTGTGGTGAATTGATGCATTCATATCGAAATCTCCTCAAATGATCTTTCTATACACGAGAATGTGTGAATCATTAGAAGCATTATTCGTTCCATGCTGAGCAGAGGTTTTCTCTCCTCGTAGTCACCTCGTTGTCACGCCAGTTCCGCGCGAAAACGCGGCGCGAAATCGGTAATATTTACAATAAGCGAGTAACTTTTACACTACTTCGTTGATGCGTTTACCGACTTTCGCTTCCGTGTTTTAGCGACATCCAATTGTGCCCTTTGTTTTTTTTCGCAATAAATCCGCGCTCGTATCAAGGAAGTGAGTTGGCATACCTATTGCGGGACAAGTTGCAAAAGTAGCCGCTTCAAATCATCTATCGTAGAAGAAATGAAAATAGAAGGGCGTCACTTCAACAATCTGAACACGATTAAGGTACGAAATCATGAGTTACGTCACCACGAAAGACGGCTTCAAGTTATATGTCAAAGACTGGGGCTCGGGCCGCCCCGTTGTCATGACGCACGGCTGGCCTCTGTCGGCCGACAGTTTCGACGACCTTTCCATGGCGATCGCCGATGCAGGCATGCGCGCCATTAGCTATGATCGTCGTGGATTTGGCCGCTCCGACCAGCCCTGGAGCGGTTACGATTACGATACGCTTGCCGACGATTTAGCTGCGGTCATGGAGCAAACGATGGCGCAGGATGCAACGCTGGTCGGTTTTTCCATGGGTGGCGGCGAGGTCGCTCGGTACCTCTCTCGCCACGGCGGTAAACAGGTCAAGCAAGCGGTACTCATTGCCTCGGTGGTGCCCTACATGCTGAAGACCAGCGACAATCCGGACGGTGTGGATGCGTCTGTTTTCGACGAAATGAACCAAGCAATGAAGGATGATCGGGCAAAATTCTGGCTGGGGTTTTTCAAGCATTTCTTCGGTGTAGGACTCGTGACTTCTCCGGTCAGCAACGAAGTGATCGATTGGGCGCGTTCTGTCTCCATGCAGGCGGGCCTGAAGCCGACCTTGGCGTGCGCCAAGGCGTTTGCGACCACCGACTTTCGGGGCGATCTCGCGTCATTCAAAGTGCCGACGTTGATCATCCACGGAACGGCTGATAAGACGGTCCCGATCGATACCGCCGGCCGCAAGGCGGCGCGCGGCATTCCGCATGCAAAGCTGATCGAGTACGACGGCGCGCCGCATGGCCTGTTCGCGAGCCACAAGAATAAGCTCATCGCGGACGTACTCGAATTTCTCAAAACCTGAGCGATACCAGCTGGCCGTCGAGTCCATTTCGGCGCGAAATGGGATTCCGAGGAACGAAAATCTTTCGTAGGGATTCATCGGTATCTGAAAACCGTCGCATCTTTTGCGGGACGGTAAATCTTGGGCGCATACGATGGAACGAAGCTTGTTAGCAATTGCGTAGCGCTAACAACATTCGGTCAAGGTGAGAACGTACGCTGCAGGCTGTTTAGAAGGTGATTCCAGATGCATCTGGGCATGATCGGATTAGGGCGCGTGGGCGCGAGTTTGGTGCGGCGCCTGACAAAGGATGGCCACCAATGTGTCGCTTACGACGTCAGCGCCGCCGCCGTTAAGAACATCGCGGGCCGCGGTGTCCGGGCTGCCGCATCGATCGACGAGCTGGTTGCGAAGCTGGCCAAACCGCGCGCGGTCTGGGTGATGGTTCCAGCCGGCGTAGCCGGCAAGACAGTCGAGGAACTGGCCTCGCGCCTGGAGGCCGGTGACATCATCATCGACGGCGGCAATAGCTACTACCGCGACGATATCGAGCGAGCGAAAGCGCTCAAGCGCAGTGGCATACACTACGTCGATTGCGGCACCAGTGGCGGTGTGTTCGGGCTGGAGCGCGGCTACTGTCTGATGATCGGCGGAGAGGAGCAGGTCGTCACGTACCTGGCTCCGATTTTCAAAAGCATCGCGCCCGGCGTTAAGGCAGCGCCGCGCACCCCTGGCAAGAAGGGTACTCCTGGCCCTGCCGAGCACGGATATCTGTATTACGGCCCAGCCGGCGCGGGCCACTTCGTCAAGATGGTCCACAACGGCATTGAGTATGGCCTCAAGGCAGCTTATGCCGAAGGGCTGAACATCCTGCGCAACGCCAACGCCGGTAAGCGCGTGCGCGATAGCGATGCCGAAACGGCGTCGCTGCTGAACCCGGAGTATTACCAATACGACTTGAACTTGCCTGAAATCGTGGAAGTTTGGCGCTGAGGCAGCGTGATCGGCTCGTGGTTGCTGGATCTTACGGCTACTTCGCTACTAAATGACCCTGGTCTGAAGAACTACACCGGCCGCGTGTCGGATTCCGGCGAGGGGCGGTGGACTATCGCGGCGGCCATCGACGAATCCGTGCCGGTGCCCGTCCTTAGCGCCGCGCTTTATGAACGCTTCAGCTCGCGTGGTGGGGCGGATTTCGCCAACCGGGTGTTGTCGGCGATGCGCAAGCAGTTCGGTGGGCATGACGAGAAGAAAGGAAAAAGCTGAGATGAACAAGACCAACGCCGGTACGGCACAATCCGATGCGCTGGTGTTGTTCGGCGTAACGGGAGATCTCGTTGACAAAAAAATCTTTCCCGCGCTCTACGCGATGGCGAAGCGTGGCGTTCTTAACGTCCCGGTGGTAGGTGTTGCCTCATCGAAGTGGAGCGCGGCGCAACTTCGCAAACGGGCAACGGACAGCATAAAAAAACTCGGCAGGATCGATGACCAGCAGGCTCTTAAACACCTGCTCACTCTACTCAGATACGTGAGCGGGAACTACAACGACCCGAGTACATTCGAAGCGCTCAGACAAGCGTTGGGCAGCGCCCGGCGTCCGGCGTACTACCTTGCTATCCCGCCCTCGCTGTTCGCGACGGTGATCAACGGACTCGGCATCTCGGGCTTGGCTGATCGTGCGCGCGTCATCGTCGAAAAGCCGTTCGGACGGGACCTCGCCTCCGCGCGGGAGCTCAATCGCATTGCCCGATCGGTGTTCAGCGAAGACGCGATTTTCCGCATTGATCACTTCCTCGGTAAGGAGGCGATCATGAATATCCTCTATTTCCGTTTCGCCAATTCGTTTCTCGAGCCGATCTGGAACCGCAACTACGTCGCCAGCGTTCAGATAACGCTGTCCGAGAATTTCGGTGTGGAGGGCCGCGGCGCGTTTTATGAAACCGCCGGCTGCCTGCGCGACGTGATCCAGAATCATCTGTTCCAGATTGTCGCGCTGCTTGCCATGGAGCCGCCAAGCTATAGGGGCTTTGGCGCGGTGCACGGCGAGACAGCCGATGTCTTCCAGGCTATGCGCCCGCTAACGCCCAACGACGTAGTGCGTGGCCAGTACGCTGGGTACCGTAAAGAAAATGG
>JANOLP010000077.1:0-6067 GCA_031419835.1 Pseudomonadota bacterium
TTGCGACGCACGAGAACACCAAACTATCGCGCGGCGACAAACGCTTTATTCGCAAGATGTATCCCAAGCCAAAACCGTAAGCGCGGCTGCGTGAGGCAATTGCGGACATCTGTCTCATTTTGCCTCACGCGTTGGTCGTGCGCTCGCGCGCCCCGACTTCCGGCCGCGATAGCCCGTAACGCGGCCTAAAACCTCTTTACAAAGCCTACGCAAGCGGCTATCCTCGCCCCTAAGTTGTCAGCGGTGAAAAGCTTTCGTAAACATCGCCTGGCAACTCGACGAAACGAGTAAAAAATACGTTAGTCATTTGTAACCGAGGGACCGGCAATTGGCTGTTGACTGACAACCCAGGTTGGAGCAAACACAGCATATTTTGTCCGTATCAGCCAACATCAATTAGGAGGCATTGCAATGAAAAAAGCAACTATCGCAGTAGCAGTAGTAGTCGGCTTGGCGAGCCTGTTCGGCGCAACCGCTCAAGCAGCGGATGGCGTAAAAGTATTTTGGACCACCAGCGGTAAGTTCGGTCCTTTCCCCATCACCGGTCTGATCCCGACGGTGCCGAAAGAGAAGCAACGCGACATCACGATTCCCGTCAGTATGTGGGTAATTGACCATCCGAAAGGTGTTGTTGTATTCGACACGGGCAATAACGTTGCTATCTCCGATAGCGCGGACAATTGCAAAAAATACTGGGCACCGGGCAACTGCGATTTCTTGAAGCCGAGCCAAACTCGTGCTGACGTAATCGATGCACAACTAAAGACTCTTGGCTACGATGTAGCCAAAGTTAAAGTTGTTGTTTCGTCCCACTCGCACTTGGATCATATCGGTAACATCGAACAGTTCCCGAACGCAATCCACGTGATCCAAAAGAAAGAACTGTATCAAGCTTGGTTCCCGGAGAAATTCCAGGGCCGCACCACTCCCGGTACGTTCGTGATGGCCGATATCGACAACGCACGTGAATTTAACTACGTCGAACTCGAAGGCGATTACGACTTGTTCGGTGACGGTTCGGTCATGGTTCTCTCCACCCCGGGCCACACCCTGGGCCACCAGTCGATGAAAGTCAAAACCGGCAGCGGCCAGACGATCATCATGTCGCAAGACGCGATTTGGATGCAAGAGAACGTTGATGGCTACCCAGCCGGCCTGAACTACAGCGTGTTGGACTACACCAAGTCCCTCAATCGCCTGAAAAACATGCGTGACTTGGAAGGCGCAACATTGTTCTACGCGCATGACCAAGACCAGTTCGCTAAGAACGGCATGAAGTGGTATAAATAAGTCGTAACTTAAGCAGTTCGAAAAAGGCTCTCCTCACCGGGAGCCTTTTTTCATATTTAGAAAAAGAGCAGTAACCTATATGTCAGCCGCAATTTCTCTCGAAGCAGTTTCCAAGCAGTACGGCCCAAAAACTATCGTTCACGATTTGTCCTTTCAAGTTGAGAAGGGCGAAATTGTCGGATTTTTAGGGCCAAACGGCGCCGGAAAAACCACCACCATGCGCATGATCGCCGGCGTGAGCACCGCGACTTCCGGCCGCGTAAGCGTTGCCGGCTACGACATGGCCAACCAGAATGAGCAAGCCGCGCAAAAAATCGGCTACTTGCCGGAACATCCGCCTCTGTACGATACGCTGGAAATCGGCCAATACCTGCGCTTTATCGCGAAGGTAAAGGGCGTATCGAGCGGGGAAATCGATCGCGAAATCGAACGTGTTTGCGTCGCGTGCCGATTGGAAGACGTGCGCCGCCGCGAAATCTACAAGTTGTCGAAAGGCTATCGCCAACGCGTTGGCCTCGCGCAAGCCTTGCTCGGCAAACCGGAAGTGTTGCTGTTGGACGAGCCTACCGCCGGCCTTGATCCCGGCCAGATCCAAGAAACGCGCGAAGTGATCCGCAAGTTCGGCGCAGAAAATGCGGTGCTGTTAAGTACGCACATCCTCCCGGAAGTCACGATGATTTGCCAACGGGTCGCAATCATTAATAACGGCCGTTTACTCGCGGTCGATTCTCCGGCCAATTTGCAACGCGCTGCGGAACAATCGAATCAAGTCGCCCTCACGGTGCGCGCGCCGGCCGCCGATCTAGAGAAGGAACTGCGCGCCGTTAACGGTGTGCTTGGGTTGATCATTCATCCGGTGCCGAGCGTGGAAGGGGTGGTCAGCGTGAACTGCCAAATCGAGCAGCGCGACGGCATTGAAGCCGCGATTGCCCGAGTAGTCGCAGCGCGTTGGGATCTTTATCGTTTGGAACGACAACAACCGACGTTGGAAAATATTTTCCTGCGCTATGTTCAATCGGCCCCACAAAAAGCGAACGAAAAATGAGAGGCCTATTAGCCGTATTTCAAAAAGAATTGCTGATCTATTTTCGATCGCCGATCGCCTATTTCGTCGTCGCGGTGTTCCTACTCGGTACTGGTTACTTTTTTCTGTACGATATTTTTTCGACCGGCAATGCGATCATGAACGAGACATTCCGTAACATGGGAATCTTGCTGATCACTTTGATACCGCTGGTATCCATGCGGCTTTTCTCTAGCGAATACACCGGCCGCACGATGGAATTACTGACAACCCTGCCGCTTAAATCGTGGCAGGTCGTTCTCGGAAAATACTTCGGCGCCGTCTCGATTTTGCTGCTGATGACGCTCGGCACCGCGATTAATCTGGTGCCGATGTACCTCTACGGCAATCCAGAAACTAGCACGATTTTGTCAGGTTATCTCGGATTCATTTTGCTTGGCATGGCGTGCTTGGCGATTGGTCAGTTCTTTTCCTCATTGACGCAAAATCAGATCATCGCTGCGTTGGTAACGGTCTCGATGTTATTGGCATTTTGGTTTATTGGCCATCTTAAAGAATTTCAGAGCTCCGATACCTTGCGCGATTTGTTCGGCTACTTGTCTTTCGCCAACCATTTCGGCGATTTTATCCGGGGATTGATGCGTAGCGAAGGCATAATCTATTACCTGATCGTCAGCGCAATCGCACTCACGTTGAACGCCGGTTTTCTGCAATGGAGGCGATAACATGAAATCCTTACGCGCAGGATCAATTTTACTCGCCGGCATTGCATTGCTCACCGCGTCGGTCGCGATTAATTCGATACTTCTCAATGACCATTCGTTGACAACGATCGTCGCTGTTGTCGGTGCCGCACTTACCCTATGGGGCCTGTTTGCGTTGCGCCATGAAATCGGTGCGATGTTCAAAGCACGCAAGGGCGAGATCGCGCTTTTTACCTTGGGCATGGTCGGTGTATTCGTTGCAATTGGCTATCTATCCACGCGCTTTCCGATGCGATTCGACTTGAGCGAACAAAAAGAACATTCGCTATCCAAGCAAACCGTCAACATGCTGCAGCATTTGGACAAGCCGGTTCACGTCGCATTTTTCCACGATCCGGCGATGCGCGAAACCGTCGAGCTTTACGAACTAATGCAAAAAGTAACGCCTAAGCTCACGGTTGAATTCCACGACCCGATGTTGAATCCTGCCCAGGCAAGGCTCATGGGCGTTAACTTTGCGGGCACCGCACTAATGCAAAGCGAAGGCCGAAAACTGACGGTGAACGGCCCAACAGAAGTCGACATCGCCAACGGCATTATGCGTATTTCCCAAGGTGTGTCACAGCGTTTGTGCTTTCTCGATGGCCATAACGAAGCCGATCCCTACAGCATCGAATCTCATGATCATATGGAAGGCAGCGCCGGACACTCTCACGGCGTTGGCGATAAACAGATCATCCACGAGCAACACGGCATGGCCAAGGCGCGCGCCGCATTAGAAGCAATGAATTACAACGTCGAAAAAGTGTCGCTGCTAAAAACCGGAAGCACGTTAAACGACTGCGCCTTGTTGGTCATCGCCGGCCCTAAAAGTGAGCTGCTGCCGGTGGAAATCAACGCCATCGGAAAATATTTAGACGAAGGCCACAACGCATTAATTATGCTCGATCCGGTCGTCGAAGCCGGCCTTACGCTATTGCTGGAAAAATTCGGCGTCGTGGTTGGAAAAAATATCGTGATCGATCCGGCCAGTCATTTCTGGGCCGATCCGTCATCGCCGGCAGTGACAGACTATAACCGTCACCAAATCACCGAACAGTTGCCGCTAACGTTTTTCCCCGGCGCAACCTCGCTATTGCCAACGATGCGTCAACCCCCGGGGGTGTCGGTATTGCCCTTAGTTAATTCGTCCAAAACGAGCTTTGGCGAAACCACCGCTAACCGCGCGGAATTCAACGAGAAGGAAGATCAAGTCGGTCCGCTCTCAATGATGGTGTTGGTCAATCGGCGCCCGGAAACGGCGCGCAACGCCGCCGCGATTTTGTCGGAATTGCGTGGTCAGAAAATACCCGAGCCAGAACCCGCCCCCGGAACATTTGACTTTAAACGTTCGCGTGTTGTCGTCATCGGCGATTCAGATTTCGCGACCAATTCGTTCTTTCATATCATGGGCAACGGCAAGTTGTTTTTGAATTCCGTAAATTATCTTGCCTCGAGAGAAAATCTCATCGGCGTCGAGCCACGCACCTTCGACAAACCGCGGGTGAACCTGACCAATCGGCAAATGAAGGGCACGTTCTTCTTGTCCGTGATATTGATTCCACTATTGCTTGCCGTCGTTGGAACGGCGGTATGGTGGCGCCAACGATGAGCACACGTAGCGGCTTGCGTGCGCGCGTGATTGTCATTTGGCTGCTGCTTTTGGCATTGGTAGGAGCGATCGTTTTCGTTCAATATAAAGAACGGGCTTTCGAGCGCAAAGCACCACCCGAAGTCAACGCGCGCATGCTGCTCCCAATGGCGACCAGCGATCTTGGCGCGATGGAGATTTTCTACGGCGGCACATTACATCGCTTTGAGCGCGATGCCGTCGGCGCTTGGTTTTACCACGCCCACGGCGCGCCGAAAGCAAACGATGCAAGCCACGCTCACCAAACCGATTCGACCCAGGCCGAGACGATCAAATTAGCCCTAAGAGGCTTAGGCCGCGCTCACATGGAACGAGAATTTCCGCGCGGCAACGACGCGGAATATGGCCTGACTGCGCCGGAAATGTTCGTGTTAATTTACGGGAAAAATACCGCGCAGTTACTCGACAAATTTACCGTTGGCACGCTAGCGCCGGATGGATTGAGCCGTTACATTGCGACCAATAACTATCCAAAAGTCATTACGATCGCGAACTATCAAATCGACAATCTCCTTAGTCTTCTCAAAGCCGTCGGCGCGACGCCAACCTCCGCAACGAAGTAGCGCGATGTGCCTTGCCAGGAGGCAAGCAGCGCGTGGCTTTCCGAGCATGCATGCTGCAGAGGCAATCTGGATGCGGCTCCTGGCGCGATGACAATTACTGGCTTGTCGGTGAATTCGCGCCGTTCACCGCCTGATCTACGCATTTCTTCACTGCTGCAACGCCGCGACGGGCGAATTCTGCTTCACAAACCCTGATCAACCCCGCCTGATTTTTTGGGTATGTCGCCAGTGCCGCTTCCGCGTCGATATCCTTATCCACGCACGACTTCACCATCGACCAACCGTATTCATTGCCCAGTCGACAGCGATCGACAAATCGCTTATATTTTTCCGGGTAGGCCAAAACTTCAGCGCGTCTTGCTCGATTTTCATTGATGCACAAATCAATCATTTGCGCGCCCCACTCCGCGTTCGAGAAATGACATCCGGTCACGATCTCGTCTTCTTCATCGGCCAACGCGCTCACCGGCAAGCACGCGATCAGCGCGATGAAAATCAGAATGACTAAGCGAAAAAAATTCGAGATCACGGTGTCTCCTTGCCTAATGAAGGGTTTTTTGGAATGATGCAACTTTACCGAAGCATGATACGCTTTCGAGTCTGCACTTCACAAAATTTTTGATCGTTCGTCGGTGCTGACGAACATGACCTGACCCAATACTGTTCACTTAGTATTTTTCAAGTGATTTTAATTTCAGGCGTGAAGTCAATGACAGGCGCGGGAGGTCGAGGTCGTGTAAATGATCGATACGGCGAATTTCTGCGCTTGACCATGCGTGGCTTGATTTTCCGGCGA
>JANOLP010000078.1:0-2017 GCA_031419835.1 Pseudomonadota bacterium
AATTTTAACATTCAACCCGGCATCGCCTTTGCCCATTTCTATGAAAGACATCATGGATCATTACCAAAGCTACACCGCGCTTAAATTTAAAAAACATCCCCACGGCATTCTCGAAATCATCATGGGCGAGCCGGGAAAACTGTCCACCGCAGATCATCGCATGCATCACGAACTCGCGGAAATTTGGCGCACCTTCGACGCCGATGAGGCTATGAAAGTCGCGATCCTGCGCGGCGAAGGAAAGGGCTTTTCCGGCGGCGGCGATTTGAATTTGGTGCAAGATATCGCGAACGATTTCAGCGTCCGCGCCCGGGTATGGCGCGAGGCAAAAGACTTGGTTTACAACGTCATCAATTGTAGCAAGCCGATTGTTTCCGCGATGCACGGCCCGGCTGTCGGCGCGGGGTTGGTCGCGGGCCTGCTCGCGGATATATCGATCGCGGCGAAAAACGCGCGCATCATCGATGGCCACACGCGACTGGGCGTCGCCGCCGGCGACCATGCGGCGATTGTTTGGCCGCTGCTTTGCGGCATGGCGAAGGCGAAATATTATTTGTTGCTGTGCGAAGCGGTCAGCGGCGAAGAAGCCGAGCGCATCGGTCTGGTGTCCCTCGCCGTGGAAGAATCCGAGCTGCAAGCAAAGGCTTTTGAGATCGCGGAAAAACTCAGTCGTAGCTCACAATCGGCGATCAAGTGGACGAAGTACGCCCTGAACAACTGGCTGCGCTTAGCCGGGCCTAGCTTCGATGCCTCGCTGGCGCTGGAGTTCATGGGCTTCGCCGGGCCCGACGTGCAAGAGGGAATTACTTCGTTGCGAGAAAAGCGCGCGCCAAATTTTGGCGACAATGGTTTGTTTTAAATTTTCGTGTCTGCCCCTCCCTTTTATCGAGGCAGGTTGGGAGGGATTTTGCCGCGGCAAAATGCTAAATTTCCCTCATGCCCCCTTTAGAGAAGGGGAAGTGCCTGTATGGCAAGTCGTAGTATTGACGCACCGCTTGCATGGGCGACGCGCGACGCTTATGCTGGGCAATTGACGTAACAGTAGCGAATGCCATGAATTTCATCACCGCTTTTCTCCTTCGTTGGGCGCTCACCACTTTACCCTTGTGGATCGCGAGTTACGTCATTGCGGGCGTAACCTTCGATTCCGTGGAAACCCTGATTATTTCAGGCTTATTGCTCGGTCTGGCGAATGCGGTCATAAAACCACTGATCGTTTTGCTCACGTTGCCGATCACGGTGCTTACCTTAGGGTTATTCATTATCGTGATCAACACCGCGATACTGTTTTTAGTGCAATGGCTGGTTCCGGGCTTTCGCATCGCCGACCTTGGCAGCGGCGTGTTGCTCGCGTTATTTATCTCGGTATTTAGTTTTACCGTAAATCGCTTCGTCGGCCGCTAACGCTGCGGCGACAACAAGCCACGTTCGGCGAGGTTGCGAATCAACGCCTGGGCGCCGAACTGCCACGGCGGAATTTTATCGGTGTGGTTGACGCGATTGACCAACGCGCCCAAGCGCGCGGAACGAATCGTCACCGTGTCGCCGAGCTTATGGGTGAAGCCTTGCCCTGGCGCGTCGCGGTCTTGAATCGGCGCGAACATGGTGCCAAGGAATAGCATCAAGCCGTCGGGATATTGATGGTGCGAATTAATCGTCTGGCCAACCAGGTCGGCGATATCGCGGCTGATTTTTTTCAGATCGCTGATGCCTTGCATCTTGAAGCCGTCGTTGCCGGTGACTTCGATTTCGATCTGGGTTGCGCGCGCATCGTCGAGGCTGAAATGTCGATCAAACAATCGGATGAACGGGCCGATGGCGCAGGAACCGTTGTTGTCTTTGCCGCGTCCGAGCAACAACGCGCTGCGCCCCTCGAAGTCGCGCAAACTCACGTCGTTGCCGAGCGCCGCGCCAATAATATCGCCGCGCGCATTCACGGCCATGACTAATTCCGGTTCGGGATTGTTCCAATGGGATGCGGGGTGAATGCCGACCTCCGCGCCAAGGCCGACGGCCG
>JANOLP010000079.1:0-3575 GCA_031419835.1 Pseudomonadota bacterium
GTTTACGGCCTTAAAATCGAGATTGCTTCGTCGCTGCACTTCTTTCCATGAACCCGAATCGAACGTACTTGTTTTAAGGACGGCTTGCCCCTCACCCCCGCCCCTCTCGCCGAAGGGCGATATCGCGCGGGGTCAGCCCAAGCTGCGCTAAGTAATTCGGGATACGCTGGGTTTCGGTCATCTGCGGCGATTCAAACAATGGCCGCATCGGATCAAAAAATTTCGCGCGCAACGCCGGACTGGCAATTTTGCGATAATCGCAACCGACGTCGTAGAGAATTCGGCCGTTCGATGTTTCAATCAGATAGGCTAGGATAGGCGCATCAATATACTGACCATGCCCGCGGTTTCGGGTCGAGACAATTTTTTCGTAGCGATGGGTGCCTGTAAGCAAAGGCCAAAGGCGCAGAGCGCGCGACATGATGAACTCCGTTAAACGATTGCAGTTAGTGAACGATACCATTCTATCGAAATACCGCTCATCGGTTGCGATCGTGCGAGGTATCATTGCACTTCGTAATCGAGTTTATTCCATCGATTGCATCCGATTCATATTTAGGAAATCACCATGCAATTGAAAGACAAAATCGCGATCATCACCGGTGCCGCGAGCGGTATAGGTAAAGAAATCGCATTCGAATATGCGCGTGAAGGCGCAAAAGTTTGCATCGCCGACTTATCAATCGACGCAGCGTCGGCGACGGCCAAAGAAATTCAGCAGCAAGGCGGTACGGCTATCGGCATTGCGATGAACGTTGCTGATGAACATCAGGTGGATGCTGGCGTCGCGCAAGTGGTTGCGCAGTGGGGCGGTGTCGATATTCTGGTCAGCAATGCGGGCATTCAGGTCATCAGTCCGATTGTTGATTTTAAATACGACGATTGGAAACGGGTGATGGCGATTCATGTTGATGGCGCGTTCCTGACGACGCGCGCCTGCATGCGCGCGATGATCGCTGGAAAAAAAGGCGGCACGATCATTTTGATGGGTTCCGTGCATTCGCATTTGGCCTCACCCTTTAAAGCCGCTTACGTTACTGCGAAGCACGGCCTGATGGGCCTAGCAAAAGCGATTGCAAAAGAAGGCGCGAAGGATGGCATACGTTCCAATGTCATCAGCCCCGGTTTTGTGCGCACGCCATTGGTCGAGAAGCAAATTCCGGAGCAAGCGAAAACCTTCGGCATCAGCGAAGAAGATGTCGTCAAGAAAGTATTCTTGAAAGATACGGTCGATGGCGAGTTTACGACCACGCAAGATATCGCGAAGACCGCGGTTTTTCTCGCAGCATTTCCGACCCACGCGCTAACGGGGCAATCGATCACGGTTAGCCATGGCTGGCATATGCAGTAGTAACGCGCATCAGACGTCAGCGTTGTGCCTCTGGAGAATGGCGCCACGCTTGGCTTGTGGCGCATTGTGATGTTTGTTTTTGATACTGCATAATAAAGAGGTTTTTCAAATATTTTTATGGCACGGCAATTTCAACTTTTAGTTTTCGATTGGGACGGCACGGTGATCGATTCGGCTGGCCTCATCGTTAGCTCGATTCAACGGACCTGTGCAGATTTAGGTTTGCCAATACCGTCAGAGCGTGATTCGAGTTACGTCATCGGTTTGGGCATGAAAGATTCGATGCAACATTTGTTGCCGAAGCTCGCCGAACGTGACTATCCGCCGTTCATGGAACGCTATCGCCATCACTTTTTAGGACGCGATCACGAGGCGCCATTGTTCGATGGTATGCAGAATTTGCTCGAGGAATTAGAGCAAGCAGGCCATTGGCTTGCCGTGGCCACCGGGAAAAGCCGCGTTGGTTTAGAACGTTCCCTCGTGCAAACCGGCATCGGCAGTCGCTTTCATACGACGCGTTGTGCCGACGAAAGTTTTTCGAAACCGAATCCAGCTATGTTATTTGAGGTGATGGATTCGCTCGGAATCGCCAAAGAAAATACTTTGATGATCGGCGATACGTCGCATGATTTGCTTATGGCGAAAAACGCGGGTGTTGCTGCGGTCGCTGTCAGCTATGGTGCTCACGAAGCCCAGGAGTTGCTAGCGCTGAATCCACTTGCGTGTATCGACTCAGTCGCATCGCTACGATCATGGCTGGTGCAGAACGCTTAATTTGCCCCTCGAGCGCACTTGAAGACAGCGGCCGCGGCGTTCGCTTCGACTTGCAATGGGGAACCAAGCAAATCGCCGCGTTCGCCATTCGCAGCAATGGAAAAGTCTACGCTTACCTCAACAATTGCCCTCATCAGGGCACGGAATTGGACTGGCAAGAAGGCGATTTTTTTGACGAAAGCAAGTTATACTTGATGTGCGCTACCCACGGCGCTGCATTCTTCCCCGATACCGGTTATTGCTGCGGCGGGCCTTGCCGAGGCCGCAGCTTAGTCAAGGTCGCGGTGGAAGAGCGTGACGAACATATCTATTGGCTGGAGCCGACATAATTCCATGACTGACACAACTGAACCGAACTGGGAACGCAAGACCATCGAAAAACTCGCTTACTCGGCGCTGGAAGAGCAGAAGCGCACGCGGCGTTGGGGCATTTTCTTTAAGATTTTGACATTTCTTTATTTACTGTTCGTCTTGTTTGCGGCGCTTGGCTGGTTGCGCCCCGGCGGCGGCGTGGGCGGGGCGGCAAAACATACCGCAGTGATCGATATTCATGGCGTGATCGCTGACGGTAACGAAGCGTCGGCGGAACGCATTATGGCAGGATTGCGTTCGGCGTTTGAAGATGGCAAGACCCAGGGCGTCGTACTGCGCATCAACAGTCCGGGCGGTAGCCCCGTGCAGGCGGGCCAGATCAATGACGAGATCAGGCGCCTGCGCGCGAAGCATCCGAAGATTCCGCTTTACGCCGTGATCGATGACGTTTGCGCGTCCGGCGGTTATTACATCGCCGTTGCGGCCGACAAAATTTTTGTCGATAAGGCGAGTTTGATCGGTTCTATCGGCGTGCTGATGGATGGTTTCGGTTTTACCGGCACGATGGAAAAATTAGGCGTGGAACGCCGCTTGATTACGGCCGGTGCGAATAAGGGCATGCTCGATCCGTTTTCGCCGCTCGATCCGAAACACGCGGAATACGCGAAAGTGATGATTAAGCAGATTCACGATCAGTTTATTAAAGTCGTTCGTGACGGCCGTGGAAATCGCCTAAAGGAAACGCCCGATATGTTTACCGGCTTGATCTGGAGCGGCGAGGAGGGCATCAAGCTTGGACTTGCCGACAGCCTCGGAAGCCTGGATTATGTCGCGCGCGAAGTGATTAAAGCCGAAGACGTGGTCGACTATTCGACGCACGAAAGTTTGCCGGAACGACTGGCGAAACGCTTCGGCATCGGTGTAGCGAGCGGGTTGCTCAATAGTGGTGCAGCGCTGCCGCAATTGAAGTAGCGGTTTGATTATTCTGTCGACAATTGAACGCTAAAACTTTAAAGACAAAAATGTAGGGTGCAATAGTATTGCACCGATCAAAATAAATCATTCGACGCTATATTTATTGCGACCTACGGGCCCTAAACCCGCGTCATTGCGAGCTACCTGTATCGGCGCTACCAAT
>JANOLP010000080.1:0-8564 GCA_031419835.1 Pseudomonadota bacterium
CGGATACGCGTTGATCCACGAAAGACTTGAGTTCTTCGGGTAGTGATATGTTCATTGTTGCCATGGCCACATTTTATCACGATGGCAAAATTTGCCAAACCACAATTATCCGATCGCGAGTAATTTGTTTTTCTGATTAACGAGGCAGTGGTGGAAAGTGGGTAGGTTGGTGGTGAGGCACGAACCGCAACATTGCTTCTTTAACAGAAACAACACATTGTTATTTGAGCATGGCTGGAAGCCTTGTCCTGCTTGCCTCGTGGCGAGGCATGCCTTGAGAGGCAGTATCTGCGGGCGTCTCAGGGCGTTGACCGTGATTGTTGGGGTTCGTGCCTCACCCCAACCTACGAGGTAATTTCAAGAAAACGGTTTGATTTCCGTAACTTGCCCGTGTGGATTAGAATAGCGTTTTGGCAATTCACGTCTGGGCAAGGCCATGAACTCGCCGGTTCTCGATATCAAAACTTACATGCAAAGCGTCGGGCAAGAAGCCCGCGCCGCTTCGCGCTTGACGGCGAAGGCGAGCACGGCGATGAAGAATCGCGCGCTGCTGGCCATGGCGACGGCGATTCGCCGTGATGCCGATAAACTCTTGGCCGCAAATGAGACTGACCTGGAAGGTGCGCGGAATAAGGGCCTTGAGCCTGCCATGCTGGATCGCCTTGCTCTTGATGCCAAAGGCGTTGAGTCGATGGCGCAGGGTTTGGAGCAGATTGCGTCCTTGCCCGATCCGATCGGCGAAATCACCGGCATGAGTTATCGCCCGACGGGCATTCAAGTCGGCAAGATGCGCGTGCCGCTTGGCGTCGTCGGGATTATTTATGAAGCGCGGCCGAACGTGACGGCGGATGCCGCGGGGCTGTGTTTGAAATCCGGCAACGCAAGCATTTTGCGTGGCGGCTCCGAGGCGCTGAATTGCAATCTTGCGATCGCGGCCTGCGTGCACGAAGGTTTGCGTGCCGTGGGTTTGCCGGAATCGGCGGTTCAGGTGATCGAAACGACCGATCGCGCGGTGGTCGGCGAATTAGTGGCGATGAAAGACTACGTCGATGTCATCGTGCCGCGCGGCGGCAAAGGTTTGATCGAGCGCGTATCGAAAGAAGCGCGCGTGCCGGTGATTAAACATCTCGACGGCATTTGCCATACCTTCATCGATGCGAGCGCCGACATCGATAAAGCGATCAAGGTTTGCGATAACGCGAAGACCCAGCGCTACGGCACATGCAATACGATGGAGACTTTATTGGTCGCGGAAAGCATCGCTGCGCGCGTGTTGCCGCCGCTCGCCAAAATCTATTTGGATAAGTCGGTCGAGCTACGGGTATGCCTGAAGACCCGCGCCCTGCTTTCCTCTCAGGGCATCACTCAAGTGAATGATGCAACCGAAGAAGATTGGCGCACGGAGTATCTCGCACCGATTTTGTCGATTCGTATTGTGACCGATGTCAATGCCGCAATCGAGCACATCAACCAATACGGTTCGCTGCACACCGATGCGATCATCACAGAAAATCATACGAATGCGATGAAGTTTTTGCGCGAAGTGGATTCCAGTTCGGTGATGGTGAATGCATCGACGCGCTTTGCCGATGGTTTCGAATATGGCCTCGGCGCGGAGATCGGCATCTCGACCGATAAGTTTCACGCGCGTGGGCCGGTTGGCTTGGAAGGTTTGACCAGCCAGAAATACATCGTGCTTGGTAACGGCGAAGTCAGAGGATAACTTATGTCAGATTTAACGTATCGAATTATCTTGCGGCCGGAACCCGAAGGCGGGTATACCGTAACAGTGTCGGCACTACCCGGTTGCGTGACCTATGGCAGCACGCTTGAAGAAGCGAACGCCATGGCGGGCGATGCGGTTCGTGCTTATTTGGAAAGCATGCGCAAGCATGCCGAGCCGGTGATTGACGATAGCGGCACGTTTGAGAGCCAGCTCCTAGTTGAGTATGCCTGAACACCGGCCCGCGCCTCGAAAACCGACCGCCCCTCACCCTGCACCCTCTCCCCAAATGGGAGAGGGGATTCGACTCCCTCGCCCGTGCGCGGGAGAGGGTTGGGGTGAGGGCGGGCCTCGAATTGATACAAGAGTTCTAGAAATCGCCGGAGTAACACGCGAAGAGTGGGTAGCCTGAGTCAGTCCATCGGCGTCCTCGGCGGCAGTTTCGATCCCGTTCATTTTGGCCATTTGCGTTTGGCGCAGGAAGCGCGGGATTTTTTGAATCTGAGCGAGGTTCGTTTTATTCCCGCCGGTCATCCGCCGCATCGCGGGCCGGCGAAAGTTTCCGATGTTCATCGCATTGCGATGTTGGAAATTGCCACAAAAAACAATCCGAGCTTTCGCGTTGATCCGCGCGAGTTAGGCCAACTCGAGCCGACTTACACAATCGATACGCTGCAATCCATTCGCAAAGAAATCGGCGATCAAATCCCGCTCGTACTCTTCATCGGCGCCGACCAATTTTTGTTGATGCACACCTGGAAGCGCTGGCAAGAATTGACGGACATTGCCCATCTGCTCGTCGCAATGCGGCCGAACACCGAGCCATTTTCACCGGGCAATCTCATGCCGGAAGTTCGCACGTGGTATCAAACCCATCAAAGCGATGATCCTGGCGCCGCGAAACAAAAGCCCGCAGGCAATATTTTTCTGCTCGGACTCACGCCGCTGGCGATTTCCAGCACGGCGATCCGTGCAACAATCGCGGCGGGGCAGTCGCCGCGCTATTTGCTTCCGGACTGCGTGCTCGATTATATTCATACCCACAATCTCTATACCGAAGAAGGAAACATTCACCATTGATTAGAATAGCCACTTTGCGAAACGCCGTTGTCGAAGCGCTCGAGGAAAAGAAAGCGAAAGATATCCTCGCGCTGGACGTCCGAAATATCACATCATTATTCGACTATGTCGTGATCGCCAGCGGCGATTCAAACCGCCAGACCAAGGCGCTTGCGCGCAACGTTCAGGATCGGTTGAAGGAGTTGGGCGCTCACGTTTACGGTGTCGAAGGTGAGCAGACCGGCGAATGGGTGCTGGTTGATTTCGGCGATATTGTCGTGCACGTGATGCAGCCGACCGTCAGAGCGTATTACAATCTCGAAGAACTATGGGCGAGCGCGAAGAAAGCGCCGAAGCCGCGCAAGAAAAAGGCTGACGCTGCAGCGAAGTAGAAATGAAAATTGCGATTGTCGCAGTCGGCAATCGGATGCCGAGTTGGGTGGATGAAGGCTTTCGCGAATACGCAAAGCGCATGCCGACAGAAGCGCAAGTTGAACTGGTCGAGATAAAACCGGAAAAGCGCAGTAAGGGTGAAGCGGCGGACGGCATCTTGGCGGTGGAAGCAAAACGCATCGATGCACAGTTAAGAAAACATCGGCCAATAATTGTGTTGGATGAGCGCGGCGAGTTATGGGATACAAAACGTATCGCAACTTTTTTGCAGGATGCGATGGCGAATGCAATGAATCCGGTTTTTGTGATCGGTAGCGCCGATGGGCTTGACGACAGTATTAAGCAACAGGCGTCCCATCGAGTCGCGCTGTCAAAAATGACCCTGCCCCATGGTTTGGTGCGGGTCATGTTGGCGGAACAGCTTTATCGTGGATGGTCGATTTTGCAAGGCCATCCGTATCATCGAGTGTAATGACGTTGAATTGAGAACATGAACGCTCTGGAAAATAGAATTTACTTGGCGTCCCGCAGCCCGCGGCGGCGCGAATTACTGAAGCAAATCGGTATTAATTTTGAAGTGTTGATCATGCGGAGCTTTCCGACCGTGCGCGCCGATGTCGATGAAACGCCACGTCCCGGCGAACCCCCCGGCGATTACGTTACGCGCATCGCATCCAATAAGGCAATGACCGGTTGGACGCGCGCGCTGGAGCGCCGCTTGCCGCGCTTGCCGGTGTTGGGCGCCGACACAACGGTAACGCTAGATGGCGAAATTATCGGCAAGCCCGCGAATACAGAAGACGCTGCGAAAATCTTGCGCAAATTATCAGGGCGCGAGCACGAGGTGTTTAGCGCTGTCGCTGTCGCGATGAACGACAACGTGACCAGCAAACTATCTTCCTCGCGGGTACGCTTTGCTGAATTGAGCGATCTGCTAATTCAAGATTATGTCGACACCGGCGAGCCAATGGATAAAGCCGGCGCCTACGGCGTGCAAGGTAAGGCCGCGGCATTCATCGCAGAAATCAACGGCAGCTATTCCGGCATCATGGGTCTGCCGTTGTTCGAGACGGCCCAGCTATTGAAGCTAGTCGGGTTTCCGATCCTTTAACGGGCGCCTGTGAACGAACAAATTCTCGTCAACGTTACACCGCAAGAAACCCGCGTCGCGATCACCGAGCAGGGCGTGGTGCAAGAGTTGCACGTCGAGCGGCGATCGGCGCGCGGCTTGGTCGGTAACATTTATTTAGGCACCGTCGCGCGCGTGCTGCCGGGTATGCAATCGGCATTCATCGATATCGGTCTTGAGCGTGCGGCATTTTTGCACATCGCCGACATTTGGAGTGCGCGTGAAAAAGGCGATAACGGCACGCCGATCGAGCGAATCTTGAGCGATGGCCAAACCGTTCTGGTGCAAGTCATCAAAGATCCCATCGGCAGCAAAGGCGCGCGGCTGTCGACGCAAATCAGCATAGCCGGCCGATTGTTGGTTTATTTGCCGCAAGAAGCGCACATCGGTATTTCGCAGCGCATCGAAGACGAAGGCGAGCGCGCGCTGCTCAAAGAGAAATTGCAACAACTGCTGCCAAAAAATGAAGAAGGCGGCTTTATCATTCGTACCGTCGCGGAATTCGCCAGCGACAAAGAATTAAATGACGACATCGAATATCTCACGCGCTTGTGGACACGCATCAAGGACGCGGCAAAAACGGCGCCGCCGAGCACGCTGATTCATCAAGATTTGAGTTTGGCGCTGCGCGTGGTGCGCGATTTCGTTAACGAAAAAACCGAACGTATTTTGGTCGATTCGCGCGAGACGTTTCAAGTGATGCGCGATTTCGCCGAGAGTTATACCCATAGCGCCGTGCCGGTGCTTGAACCCTATACCGGCGAGCGGCCGTTGTTCGATTTATTCGGTGTGGAGGATGAAATCGAGCGGGCGTTGGCGCGCCGCGTCGATTTGAAATCCGGCGGATATTTGATTATCGATCAAACTGAGGCGCTGACGACCGTCGATGTAAACACCGGCGGTTTTGTCGGCGGGCGCAGCTTCGACGATACGATTTTCAAAACCAATTTGGAGGCCGCGCAAGTGATCGCGCGGCAACTACGCTTGCGCAATTTGGGCGGCATTATCATCGCCGATTTCATCGACATGGATAATGACGATCACAAAGAAAGCGTGCTCGCGGAGCTGAAGAAAAATATTTCGCGCGACCGAACACGCTTGACGTTGAATGGTTTCACCGCGCTTGGGTTGGTGGAAATGACGCGTAAGCGCACGCGCGAAAGTTTGGCCCATGTGTTGTGCGAGCCGTGTCCGATTTGCCAAGGGCGCGGCGAAGTGAAAACCGCGCAGACCGTGTGCTACGAAATTTTGCGCGAGATTTTGCGCTCGGCACGGCAATTCGATGCGAAAGAATATCGCATCCTCGCCTCACAACAAGTGATCGATCTCTTTCTAGATGAGGAATCGCAAAGCATGGCGCAGTTGGGCGACTTTATCGGCAAGCCGATTTCGCTGCAGGTCGAAACGCAATACGCGCAAGAAATTTACGATGTGGTGTTGATGTAAGGAAATAACGACAGGCCGGAGAGGCGCATCCAGAGCCAATCTTCAAGCACTATAAAACTCGGCCGACACCGGCTGGGTGGCGTCGACCGAGGGCACAACAGGATTATTTCTTCAATTCAGCGATGCATGCCTTGATTTTGACGTCGTCGCCTTCGAAAGCCTTTTTGCAATCTTCCGGTGTAGCGGGCGGATCGGCAGCGAATACAGGCATCGTAAATGCGGCAAACATCGAAATTAAAGCTACGGTTGCTAGTTTTTTCATAGCGGTAATCCTTCCAAGAGTTAAATAATTGCCTGGCGCTAAGGCCAGTGAGCGTTACCATGCACAGAGCGTGCCAGCTATCGGAGTGCTATTGATAAACAATAGCTTGGAGAATAAAACGAAATTTATTGCTTAAGTATTCGCGCGTTTTGCAAGTGTAAAAGCGTCTGCATTTGCCGACACTTTTCAGTTAGATGACGCTAACTATTTGAAAAATGGGAGCAAGATCTGTCGCCGATTAGGGACACATTTTGTGGTTTGGCTGGAATGAAACGCTTTGCCGGATCGAGATTTATTGTTCTGGTGCGTTGCAAAGTAAATTGGGCGCGTCCTGGGGGCGCCCAAGGCCGACGTAGGCTTTGCTCATCGCAATCCATGGCTCGCCGCATTGGACATCCTTGACGGCGGATTTTTTTGCCAGCTTGAGGAGCCCATGCCAGTCTTTTTTCTCCTCCAATGCCGCGGCCTGCAGGAAAAACGGCTGCTCGCGATACGCTTTGTTCCAGAAGGCGTGGCCGCTCGCGATCGACGATGTGGCGGCTACGTCTGCGTCGATGAGTTTCAGTACCCACTCGATTGGCAATACAAAGTGAAAATCCCCGCCGGACGCGGCTTTGAAGGTGAGGATGCCGAGCAATCGGTCTTCCGCATCGAACAGCCCGCCGCCGCTCGACCCCGGGTCGAAATAGGCTGACGTTTGTATCACGCGCGAACCGTAGGCTTCATGCAAGCCTTTGACGCGGCCCGCACTGAAATTAAATTGCTCGCCGCCAGGGTAGCCGGCGGCAAAAACCGGTTGGCCTAGAACCAGTTCCTGAGTCGAGCCAAAGCGCACCGGAGGGACGTCCAAATCGGGTGCGGCCACGACGCACAAATCCCGTTCTGCATCATGCACGATGAGTCGGCCATACGAAACTCGTCCCTGGAAGATGAGCTTGATTTCGCTCGCGTTGCCGACGACGTGACAATTGGTGATCAATTTGCCGGGCGCGACCACGATGCCTGAACCATAGACGATCGAGCTTTGTCGCAGCGCGACGACTTTGATCACGCTCAAACGAGCTTCTTCCTGCGCTGCATGCGAAGCGGTGGCACATAACATAAGGCTGACGAAAAGAATGAGCAGCGTGACCAGTGACACCGCTGGGCTATCTTGATTCAAGCCGGGCGCCAGCGCGCGCGGATCGGCGTTAAACGTATCGCGGTCGACTGGGTTTAGCCGCATTGTTTTTCTCCAAATGAAACGTTCGATGAAACCCTCGATAAACGCTCTTGCGCCCGCACATCGCCGACCAAATACAAATTTTCTGCGCGCGAACGGCCGGCGACAAGCGTGGCCACGGCGTCGAAAAGCTGCTCCGATTCGCTGAATTTGTCGAAGACGTGGGTTGCGCCGCGATGCATAGCTTGTTTGCGGTACTCGGTGTCCACGCGATTGCTGAACACAATCGCCGTACAACGCGGATGGACTTGATTGAGGTGATGCAAAACCTCCAATCCATTGCCGCTCGTCAATCCGATATCCAGTATGACGATGTCAGGACGAATCCGGTCAATGCCGCGGATGGCGTCTTGAGCAGCCTCGAATTCGCCGCGCACGATCAGGCCGGGGATTTCATTCAGCATGTTTCTGACGCCTTCACGCAGCGCGACAGAATCTTCCACGAGAACAATTTTGGCTAGGTTACGACTCACGATTTAATCATCCCTTCTCTGCGATTCCGTGTGAACCAACCCAGGCTGAGTTGGTAGATGAGATGATCGCAAAGAAACGGCGTCCGCGTAATCGGCGAACGCCGAATTTGCTGTGAGGGAACTAGGACGGCAGATTGGGATTTCCCCTGCGGCGCTAGGGGTTCCCCTACACGTGCAATCTAGTGTAGTGTTACATTCTGTTTGCGACTTATGCGTAATGATGTAGATGCAAAATTTGCATGCCTTGAGGGGCAAACCGCCTCAATGCGTCGCGATATTGGCTTAATAACCAATTGTCATTCCCGCGAAGGCGGGAATCCATAGGGCGTAGTGGTGCAGCGATCCCTGCGCTTACCAATTTGGATCAATTTCGTGATGTTTATCGCGACGCTGTTTCCTCCCGTTTGGTGTTGGGTGATGGACAAGCGAAATGCAAATGATCCTCGTGATCGGCCAATGGAATCTTTAGCGCAGCACTAAACTTTCGTCGATCTATCGAGTGATTTTACTAATCATCAACGCGTTGAATCCAACGGCTGTCGCCCATTGGGCCAAGACAGCCGTTGGTCACTCGCTGGTCATGGCGGGCTTGGACGCTCAGGGCACACCCGGCGCAGTCATGACCGCGCCGGCTCCGGCCAATGAGAGCGTGCTGGCTACACGGAAACCCAAATTGTTGTTGCGGTTTCCGGGCGTATTCCTGTTGCGGTTGGCTGCGCGCACGTTCTGCGGTTTGTTGTTCCAGCCGCCGCCGCGGATCACGCGGGAGAGAAAAGCCCGTCAGGCTCAAGCTGCGGATCGAACCATCCGCCGCGAAAGAGGGTATGGCGCAAGCGCCAGGTATTTGCATGCTTCGC
>JANOLP010000081.1:0-6267 GCA_031419835.1 Pseudomonadota bacterium
ATGTCATCCTGAGCAACGCGAAGGATCTGCTTTTACGGCTGCAAAAAGCAGATCCTTCGCGTTGCTCAGGATGACATGTTGAAGGTGACAATTCTTGTAGGGTTCATGGAACGAGTTACAGGCCAGCGTACTTGCGGCAAGTCTGGCCCATGTTCTCACGCATTCGAAACGGGCCGCGACGTACGCTCGCACAAACGCATGCGCAAACCGACCGGCGCCATTGTTAGCGATAAGCGCTCTTGCGCTTCCAACCCATCCGGCGTGGCGACACTTTCTATATCAAAACGTCCGAGCAATATCGCCATCGCCATTTTGATCTCCAGCAGCGCGAGGTAACGGCCGGGGCAGATGCGCGGGCCCGCGCCGAAGGGCATCGAGATGCGTTTTGCAGTGTTCGCTTCGAGACCGGGTGATCCTTCGTTCAGCCAACGATCCGGCTCGAAATTGGCGGCACGCGGCATGTGGCTATCGCTAACGCTGTCGCGACGCATGACGCAAATGACCACGGTATTTTCACTTATCTGAACGTCGCCAATAGTGGTGTCGCGTAACGCTTGCATCGCCAACTGCGTCGCCACGGGTTTGAGCCGCATGGTCTCATTGGCACAAGCTTCAATGAAATCGAGCTTGCTCATTTGTTCTAACGTTGGCGCGGCGGCGTTGCCGGCGATTTGCCGCACCTCTTGCGTAGCGCGAGCGAGCGCTTTCGGGTTACGCCACAGCAAATAAATCATCCAAGCAATGGTATTCGCGGTGGTATCCTCGCCCGCCAATAACATCGTGAATACGTTGCCGACGACCTGCTGGTCGTCGATGCCGCTATCCGGTTCGTCAGCGGCGGCGATCATGGCCTCGAGCAAGTTGCGCGGATTCTCGCGCAGGCTCGGATCGGCTTGCATGCGCGCACGGGCCTGCTCGATGAAACCAGTCACGGCCGCTTTCACTTCAACGATGCTGCGCTCAAGCTGTCGATCGGCGGACGTGCGAAACCAGCGCCAGGTCGGCAGCGGCGCTAACACGCGCCGCATCAACGCCGGCAGCAATTTATCCAGATGCTTCTGAATCACATCTTCGTCCGACTCCAGCGTATTCACTTCCGCGCCAAACGCGAGCCCGGCGATAGTGTCGACGGTATAACGCATTAGGTCGGCTTGCAAATCGATCGAACGGCCTTGCTGCGCGGCGCTCTGCCAACGCCCGCCCAGACGTCGCGCAACGTTCAACAGCGATGGAAAATAATTCTTCACGTGGGCGGGATCGAAACCTGCCATCACCATGCGCCGCTGGCTGCGCCACATATCACCGCTCGCGCCGAACACGCCGGTCGGCAGACCCATTTCATTCCAGATTTCGTTCAGGCGCGTGGTGCGGCGAAAGCCATCGGGACGATCGCGTAAGATTGCGGCAATTACCTGATGGTCGCCAACAATCACAGCCGGGCGCTTGCCAAATTTTAGTTTGTAGAATGGACCATATTTCTCGCACCACTGTTCCAACTGCTGATGAAAGCGCGGCGTGTCGATTTGCAGCAAGTTGCCGAACACCGGCACACCGCGTGGGCCGGGCAGATCGGCGACGCGGCGCAGAGGAGGAGCGATAATTGAGGTGTCGGGTTCCATCTCGTTTTTGGCAGAACACAATCTACCGTAATGTCGACGAAGCGTCGACCCAGCCACGAGGCTTATTCTACTTGCCTTTCCATGAACCCAACCGGAATTGTCACCTTTAAACATGTCATCCTGAACGTAGTGAAGGATCTGCTTTTGTCGCGCCGTGAAAGCAGATCCTTCGCGTTGCTCAGGATGACATGGGGAGGTGGCCGCAACAGCGCATGCGGTTCATGGCACGTGAGCAGTAATGGCAGCGCCGATACAGGTAGCTCGTAACGATGCATGGTCTGAGAGGCAATGTCCATGCGCCTCGCAGGCCAACGATTCTTAGCGCAAAAGCTTTATCAACGCTTGTTTCAGTTGCTCTGCGTTAACCGGCTTGTGCAGCACATCCAGTCCGCTCGCCGTTGCGTCGCGCAATCGTTCTGCGGCCGTATCGCCGGTGACGAGTAACGCTGGCACGTGCTCGCCGAATGTCGAACGCAATCCGTTAATGACGCCAATTCCTGTTTCGTCACCGCGCAAGCGATAGTCCGACAGAATAAGGTCGGGGCCAATGCCGTCGCATTGCAACTTGTCGTGGGCTTGCGCGCTGCAGTCCGCCGTAATCACCACGCAGCCCCATTGTTTAAGCAATAGTTCGAGTGCGGCGACAACCTCGGCTTCGTCGTCGATGATAACGACCACCGCGCCAAACAAAACGGTTTCATCATCGTCGGCGAGGAGCACTAATTCGCCGGATTCTTTGGCTGCGGTTGTGCTCAATGGGACATCAATTCCGAAGCGCGAGCCTTTCCCGATCTGCGATTTGAGGTGCAGTGGATGCTGCAGCAATTCCGCGATGCGTTTGACGATGGCAAGACCCAAGCCGACACCGTTGCGGCGATCACGCTCGGGATTACCGATCTGATAAAACTCTTCAAACACTTGCGCTTGTTTTTCCAGTGCGATGCCAATGCCCGTGTCCCAAACTTCGACTCGTGCGTTGGCGCCGCGTTTGCGGCACGCGATCAAAATCCCGCCGCTATTCGTATAATGAAGTGCATTGCTCACGAGGTTACGAATCATTCGTTCGAACAACAACGGATCGGTTCGGATGGTCAGATCAAGGCAGCGGATGCGAAACTTGAGTTTTTTCTCCCGCGCGTCTGGTGCGTATTCAGCCGCCAGTTTTCTCAGAATAGGCGCGATCGTCACGGTCTTCAGCTGCGGTTGCAGGATACCGGCATCGAGCCGCGAGATGTCTAGCAGCGAGTCGAGCAGCGCCGTCAGCGATCTGACCGATCCTTCGATATGCTCAATAATCAACCGGTGCTCCGATTCCGTACCAGGCTGCTTCGCAGCCGCGACAAACAAACCTAACGCGTGCACCGGCTGGCGCAGATCGTGGCTAGCCGCTGCGAGAAAACGCGATTTGGATTGATTGGCTGCTTCGGTTTCGGCGCGGGCATGTTCCGCTACTTCTTTTTGCTGTTCCAACGCGCTTACCAAATCCATGTACTCGAAGCGAGTTTGGATCGCCGCTGCAGCATCACGGTAAGTACTAAACCCAGCCACCAAGTTGTACAACAATCCAACCGAGCCAGCGAGGCCTATGCCCAAACCGGCCAACGTGCCCTCGAAAAAACTGCGCAAGATCACGGGCAAAAGCGCAGGCACGGCAAACGCGACAAAGGTTGGATAGTGCGTCGCGGTGGCCACTACCGCGCCCGCGGTAAGGCCGTACATAAAGGCGACATCGAACCCTTGAAAGGCGATCGAATTCGGCACAAAAATTGCAAGACTGAAGGCACCCCAGCAGCAACCTTGCGCCCCCATACGTAGTGTGAAGCCAAGTCCCCATCTGCGAGCGTCGGCGGCGGGCGGGTTGCTACGCTTATAACGCCAATAAAAAATTAGAGCCCAAAGTAACACCAAATAAATAAGAATTACCGCGGCGAGCATCGGCGCGTGATCGACTTGGTTCCACAACACCAGCGCGCTAATCGGCGCTAACACAGCCGGTGCCGCCACCGTTCTTGGTCCCTGTAAAATGACGTTCTTGATCTGCTCGGCCAAAACCCGTTGCACTAGAGGCGTAACGGCTTGAGTCCGCTCGATGAGTACCCTAGTCATGTGCGGCCGAAGGTGCATCCGCACCGATGGAGAATCCAAACTTCGCTACGGCGAACACAGCTTGCGTGCGATTCTTGACGTTCAGCGCTCGTAGACTTGCAGCGACGTGGGTCTTGATCGTCGCCTCGGATAAATCAAGGCGATTAGCGATATGCTTGTTGGATAAACCTTGAACTAATAATTGCAGCACTTGAACTTGACGCTCGCTCAACCCTAAACGGGACAACTTGTTTTGTGTGGTGGCGATAACCGCTTTTGCCGGCGGCAGCCGCGCCGGGCTGGTCTGGCCGAACAATTGCGGCGGTAGATAAACCCCGCCGGCGAATATCACTTCAAGCGCATGAACCAACTCCGCGCTGCTGGACGATTTAGCGATAAAACCCATGGCGCCGCGATTGATACATTCCAGCACCAACGCCCGGTCTTCCGAACCCGACAACACCACCAGCGGCACTTCGGCAAAACGCTTACGCAGCAAACGCAACGCATCGATGCCTGTCATATCCGGCAGCCCCAGATCGAGCAATACCCAATTCACATCGTCGTGCTGTTCCAGAAAGGTGACCGCATCCGAACAGGAACCCGCTTCCAGCAAATCGCAATCGAAACCGTGCTTGTCGAGCAGCAGACGAATGCCTTCACGCACCATCGCGTGGTCGTCGACCATGAGTATTTTTAGTTGGCTCATTTTTATCCCTTGATAGCCACGAATTCGATGCGAACAGTGAACCGGAGAATCGATCATCTTGGGAGTGTATTAGAACACAGTCATCCATCCGCCTCATCCTTTCGGATGAACCATCCGGTTGATGCGTAATGCCGATATACACGCACCATCGGCGCGCCTATACTCGAAGTACAAATTTCCGTACACAACGACCGGCTTGGAGATCAATAATGTTAAGAACAATCATAACGGCATTTAGCGTGGCGCTCATACTTAGCGCTTGCGGTGGCGGTGGGGGCGACGGTGGAGGCGGCGGCGGAGGTGGCGCCACGCCTGCCAAATTCAGCGTAACAGTCGCGCCGGCGAGCATGTCTGTCGGGCAAGGGCAAGACGCTGTGGTCGAAGTTACGATCAAACGCGACGCCGGTTTCACCGAGCCGATCACGATCGCGCTGAATGCGCCCGCCACCGGCATAACCGCCGATACATTGCAACTATCCGGCTCGGTCGATCGCGGTTCGTTGCCGATTCGAGTGAGCGCCGATTTGGCCGTCGATAGCGTGCAAAAACTCGACGTCATCGGTACCGGTGGAGGCGCAAGCCAAGTCGCATCCAGCAATCTGACAGTTAGCGAACCGCAGGAACCGGCGCCGAAAAAGATCGCAGCCGCGCTTGCCGCCGGGACGCTGGACTACGGCACTTCATTGTTGTACCGAGCCTACGCGCTGCTTGGCGACAAACGCTTGCCCGACAGTTATCTCGGCGCGGGTTCCGCTGAAGAGGACAACGGGTTGTTCGATGAAATCGCGCAGCGCTTTGCGAGCATGCCGATCGGGACGCAAACCGAGTTGCAGCCGTTTATTGTCCGGCCGGCCGATCCGCGCAGCGTTTGGAACACCGCGGCGACCGCGAATAAGGCGCAAGTAAAGCATCTTAAGAATGCCTTCGCCGCTGCGTCTGCAGCCGCGTGCCCAGCGGCAGCGGCCGGTTCTTGGATCAGTAAGCGAAGCGCCGCCCATCCGGTGCGAGTGTGGGCACAGTGTAGTGGCGAACCGGGTCATGACGCCGATAACGTGACGTTGATCGACAAGACCTTGATCGTGTTGGACAAGGTCTATACCCCGATGACCGGCTTAATGGGCCAGCCGCAACTCGATCTCGAAGGCGACGACAATGCGATTGATTTTTACATTGTCGATGATGGCAGCTACGTGAATCGTCGAACCGTGAATTTCCGTCCGAATGGTTTGGGTTCAACCTATTCCGACTTTGCCGAAACGCCGATTGGAAAAGGCAATAGCGCTTTTGTCACTCTGCCGCACTCGCTGATCTATACCAGCCGTTTTCACAACACGGTCATCCACGAATTCTTCCATGTATTGCAAAAAGCGCACAACGACGCGTTCGGTAGTAAAGAAGTGCCGGGAAATCCGAATGCCCGCGAGCTTCACTGGTTCGTCGAGGCCTCGGCGGCCTGGGCCTCGGCACATTTCGACCGCACCCAGGCGCCGTGGGACGGCGGCCGTGGTGCGTATCTGGATGCGCATCGCCGCTTCGCACAATACTTCCTGCCCAGTTTTGAAGCGCTCAATGTGTCCGGCAGTCCTCACGACTACAGCGCCTATATTTGGCCCTACTTCGTCGAACAAGAAACCGGCAATACGGATTTCATGAAGAACATCTGGATTGCGCTCGAGGCGGTCAGCACCTTCGAAGCGGCCGACCAGGCTATCGACAATGCCTATTCCTTCGCTACTAATTTCAAGCACTTTGCCTTGCGCAACATCAACACCGAACTCATTCCCGGCGACCCATTGCCGCAGGCGAAACGCTACGTCAACCTCGATAAGGAGCAGTTCGCGGACGACCGAAAAG
>JANOLP010000082.1:0-19586 GCA_031419835.1 Pseudomonadota bacterium
CCCGAAACGGGTCTCCAGCACTGGGCAGTAAATCTTCCATAACATGCCGTCCTTGCTACCCCGGGAGTCAACGGGTGCCACTTCCGTTTTTACAGCACCCGCCCAGCGGCCTTCCCCTTTTGACCACAGGGTCGGCTTCTCCAATTCGTTTACGAGGCTACTCATGGGTTCACTTACGTTACGGCCTGCTATTTTGCTGTTTGGAAACTCACGACCTCGTGTTACCACGACGCCGCTTCCTCATGCTACCGGGGCGTATGGACAACTCCCCGGACGGGACTTCAACCCGCTAGATCTATTGCTGTTACTGCGAACGGTCAAGTCTTGCACAGGTTCACCAGTATTGCAGCGACTTACATACGGCGCAATGGCCCAAGGCCACCTCGTATTGATTGCGCCCTACGCGGGCTTATTGACGCCCTACCATTTGCGCCTTACGCGGATTAAATTTCATAGCGTAGCTCGCCAAGCATGTAATCACACGCTTGAGCTTCCGAAGAAAACTGCTTCAGATCACGTTCTTCCCCCCGTTCGACAAAAAAGATGCTCCATTTGTTATCACGAAGCTCAAGGCATAGGCGCTCGTCCTTCCAACCATTCAGCGAGTAGACACGTCGAGGCACTCCAAGGTTTTCTAGTTCTTGCTTCAATTGCACAATGTTCATTTCTTTTCTCTCAATACGCCACGGCCCAATAGGTTACGGAATGACTCGTCAAATTTGTATTGAATTCCGCCACCTTCGTAGCCGAACCAAGCACGTGCAGGTCCAGCAATTACTTCGATAGGTTGTGTAACCTCATATGCATGGTAAGGTGCGCTATCGGAGCCTGGTTTCAATGCTCTAGCGCGATAAGAAGTACCAAACTCTGCTCCAAAGGTTCCCTGCGCCGAGCCATAGCGATCCACCAACTGTCCCGGAAATAGCGTATAGCGCTCGCTCGCGCCAGCAACAAATCCATTGTTTGAAGGCCATTCATTGAACCTACCGAAATTTGAAGAAATTCTCGCTTGCGTACTTTCCGCAATATTTGTCAGGACTCTTTCGCGAATGGCCGCTTGACTAACCGCATTTTCATTTTCAAGAACGCCAAATCTGGGACGCGACGTTGCAACCGCCGGAATCCCGGTAAGAAATTCAGCGCCTACCGCTGCACGTTCCGCATACCGCTCTGACACGCCAAGATATTCTAACCCTTGTTCAAGCCCGGTGGAAACCCGTTCGCCTTCCCAAAAGCTTTGTAACTTTGCGATTGCGGCGTCACCCTGAACACCTGCAATTGTGCCGAAGCCGACAAGTCCGATGCCAGACGGCGCGGTGGCGTATGCGGCAAAGGCAGATGTGCCAGCGACAATTCCATTTCCGGCTGCACCGGCCAAATTCGCTGCACGGAATCCAATCTTGTAATCAAGGTCTAGATTGTCCCATAGGCCTTGTATCGTATCGCCTAGCGAATTTTCACCGGTTCTGTAGGCGTTCCACCAATTGCGTGCGGTGCCGAGAAAATCTGGTTTGTAATTCGTTAGCAGATCGGTTAACGGATTAATTCGTTTTCCAATAACGGTCTGAATAGGAAGCTCTTCGACATCGATTTGCGACGTTCTGCCCGCGTCAGCCAACGAACGTTCGAGGAACGAGGCGCGTTGTGAATTATCCATCGCCGACAAGCGTCCAAGGTGTGAAGCGTTGCGATTTGATGAGCGTAGCCCCGGCCCTTGTGCCTCGCCCTCGGCTAGGCTGTAATCCATCGCGAGTGCTTTCGAAGTCTCCTCTTTCCGAATCAATCCGCCAACGATCTCATTCGCTAAGGCATTGCCAAGGCTTTCCGCAGCGGCGTCTTTAAAGTTGATCGGGCTGTTGGTCATGCCGTGGCGGATATAGGCGCCGGTGATGCCGCTGATAAAGTCCGAGGTGACGCGCGCCGCGCCGGCGTTGTAATTCGCGAAGGCGGTGTTGGCGCGAAGAATCTGGCCATCGGCGCCGGTCTCCAGCCTGCCTGCGCCATCGCGGATGGGCGCACCTTGGATGGAGGTGCTGATCTGGTTCGACACGGCGGCTGAAACGGCGGCGGCGGCGACGCTCTTCCAGCTAAACTTTTCTTGTAAGCCAGCCGCAACCATGACGCCTTGGGTGGCGATGCTGTTGACGCCGGCATTGAACGCGGCGGCGGAATTGCTGCCGGCTTGCAAACCCGCTTTGACTGCGAGACCGCCTTGGGCGCCGTTGAAGGCGGAGCCTAAGCCGGCGCTGAGGCCTGAACCAAGGGCGCTAATGCCGACTTGGCGCCAGGAGAATTTGTCTTGGTAGCCGGTGGCGATGGATAAGCCCTGGCCGACGATGCTGCCGACTGCGCCGCCGGTGCAATCGTATCAATCACAACGGCCAGCGCGGGAGACTGCGCCGATTCGCCATTTGCATTGGTGAGCGTGTAGGTAACGCTATGCGGGCCGTCCGCGAGCGGAACTGTCGGCGTTAGCGTGTTGGTCGCCGGATCGAATGTCGCGGCAACTTTTACGCCGTCAACATAAAGGCTGGGGGTCTCTCCAGCGCCAGGCGCAGCTATCGCAATCGCTGGCGTGTTGATACGCGTGGCGTTGTCGGTATTGCTACTGCCTGTATCGCTCGCTGCGATCATATCGGGCGTTGCGCTAGGCGTTCCGGGTTTGGATCCACCGCCACCACCTCCGCCGCCCCCACCACCCCCACCCCCACCACCACCCGCTGCCGCACCCAACAAAACTAGTCCGCCAATAATGCCGCCAATCGCGCCGGGCGACATGCCATCGCCAACGGGACCAACCGGCCCATAACCGGGGCTACCCAACGTGCCGGCGCTCTGGCCGTTGGCATCGGCGATCATGCACGCGCCGGAATCGATTTCCTTGGCGACGACGTAGGTGAGATTGGAGGAAAACGCCTCTGCGCCGTCGAGATCGATTAGCTTGGAATCGCCGATGCCGCACCAATCGCTGAATTCAAATTTTTGTCCGTCGGGAAACTCGACGAGGATGTTGTTTTCAGTGCGGGTGATCTTGGTGCCGGGCGGTAGCTTTTCGTTGCCGTCGACAACCAGTTTGTAGATGGTCTTGCTCTGTGCGGGGTGTTTATCGCCCGGTTTGTATTGAAATGTTTTGGACGTTCCGTCTTGGGCACGGGCAATAACTTTGACTTCGGCAACCATCTGTGTGATCTCCAGTTTGTATTATTTAGTTTACCCAATTCGATCGGACGCACCGCCAATGCGGGCAGCGCTTGGACTTCAGTTGCGTCCGATCAAATCAGGCAGCAGCGCTTGATAAATGTTTGTTCGCGGAACTAACGCGTCCGCGATTTTTGCAACGTATTGAGGCTAGTGCTGAATCAGGGTCTTACTTTAATTACCCTAATTCTAAATATCAAGAGTATTTTCTTATATTATTTTAATATTTATATGATTAATAATATTTTTATTGATTTTAATATCGACTTTTAGTTAGCTTTGAGGGAAAAATTTAAACTGAGGCTAAACCAAGTGTTATGTTCCAGACTAAGAAAAACAAAAACCATCAGGTATTTAGTGCATTAATACTAAGAGAAAACCTGAATAACCACGAATTGCGCCAAGTGGTTAGATGACCCGGCACGCATCAGGCATTTTCGATAGATGACTTTAACTAAATAACTTAATAAAAACAATATAACTATTTAAATAAAAATAATATTTAACAATTTACTATTAACGCCGTGGTGGGATTTTCGGACTAGAAGCGAGAGAAATCTCAGTTACGTTAAGCGGCCTCAACGCGATTACGGCCGTTCTGTTTGGCGCGATAAAGTGCCTTATCGGCCGCTTGAATGACTTCCCGCCAGCTTGCGCCATGATCAGGGAACGCGGCGGCGCCCAGCGAAATCGTGACCATGTCAACGCTGCGGCCGGGGATTAGTGACGCGAGTTTTTCCGTGGCTTGGCGTAATGATTCGGCACGCTCACGGACGATCGCGATCGACGCGCCGGGCAAGGCAATCACAAATTCTTCGCCACCGTAGCGGCAGGCGATATCGCCTTCGCGCACATGACTTTGCAACAGCGCGCCTAACGCCCGCAACACCGCATCACCGGCATCGTGGCCATGGGTATCGTTTAAGCGCTTGAAGTGATCGACGTCGAAAACGATGATGCCGATCGGCGTGCCGGCGCGCACCGCGCGGCGCTCTTCGCGCGCCAGGGTTTCTTCGAGGTAACGGCGATTGAACAAGCCGGTGAGCGGATCGCGAATGGATTGCGATCGCAAGGTTTCGCGAAGTTTGAGGTTGCCCAAAGTTAACGCCACTTGCTCGGCGAATAGTTCGATCAGGTTGGAACGATTCGATAGGCGCTGCGCACCTTTGCTGGCGGCATCGCGTAGATGCAACGTGCCAAAGGTTTCGCCCTGCGCGGTTAACGGAAGGCACAAATACCCGCCCTCCACTTCGCCTTTCACGTGGGAGCACTTTAGCGTGCTGTGTTGGGTATCGACGAGGTTCGGTTTGGTGCGGCGCAAGGCCCAGCAATCTTCCGGTTGAAACACTTCTTCTTCGGCGGTGATATTGCCCCAAATGGTCGTTGCCTCGACCAAGTTACGCGACGAATTCAGCATAAACGCTGCGCCGGACGACGCGCCGAACAGCTTTTGCGCGAAGCTGCCGATAATTCGGTAAGCTTCTTCCAGCACCGTGCAAGATTGAATTAAATCGGCCATTTCGCGCAACTTCGACAGATCGTCGGCTTGTTGCTGCAATTCGCTGACGGAATTATTCAAGCGCTCGTTCAGGCCTTTGGCTTCCGATTCCGCCTCTTTACGCGCCGTCGCGTCGGTCGCGGCACCGGCCATGTGCAGCGCCACACCATGATCATCCCACACCGCTTGCCCACGTAAATTGAACCAGCGATACTCACCCTCTTTCGGACGCAGCCGCACCTCCAAGGCCAACGGGGTTGCCCGCTCGAAATGCGCTTGCAGCGCCACTTTGTAGCGGGTGATGTCAGCGGGATGGATTAGCTTCATCACCGTCTCGACATTATTTTGCATCTCGTCCGCGCTGTAGCCGAGCATCTCTTTCCAATGTTTAGAAAAGGAAATTTTGTCGGCCAACAAGTCGTGGAACCACATGCCGTCGCTCGCCGCTTCCAGCGCTAAGGCATAGCGTTGCTCACTTTCGCGCAACGCTTTCTCCGCGCGCATTCGCGCGCTGATATCGACGATCGTACCGGCGCTGGCGTAGTCATCGGCAGTCGCGCCGAGGCTGCGGCGCATGTTGATGCGTACCCAACGGTAATCGCCATCGTCGCGCGAAAGGCGCACATTACGCTCAAAATTTTCACTGCTGCCCGCGTCGATCGCATCGAGCATTGAGCGACATTTCTCGCGATCGTCCGGATGAAAATACGCGAGCAATCCTCGCCCCAACGTTTCGCTGACTGGGTGGCCGGAAAGTTCTGTCCACCCGGCATTCAAAAACGTCCATGCGCCATCGGAGTTAAGCTGAAAAATCACTTCCTGAACGTTATCGACGACACTGCGATAGCGTTCGTCACTTTCGTGCAAGGCCGCTATGGTGAGTTTTTGCTGCGCCGCATGACGCAAATGGTCGGCGACACCGATCCAGGATGCGAGGAACAATCCGATTCCTGCGAATAAGCCGTCAAATATAACGGGTAGCGCATGAATCGAACCCGGTTTAACGGTCGCTGGAATAGCAAGGCGCCAGGCGATGAACGTGACCACTATTGGCACTGCCAAACCGATCCAAGGTAAATAGGATCGCAACGCATCCAAAGCAAATCCCTGGATCGGTAGCATTGTGAGTTGCCGATGGCTTTTTTCTGAATAGCTATTCATCGACTACGTCAAATCGGAATAATCCGGATTCACGCAATGGGTATCGCCGTAAGCCGCATGGATACTGCCTCGCAGCACAGGCATTGCCACGAAGCGCATGGATACTAGTCTCGCAAGCATAGGTATCAGGTATAGCCGTAATTGCGCAGCAACGTTTGATCGTCGACCCAATCCGCTTTCACTTTCACAAACAGTCCAAGGTAAACTTTCCCGTTAAACAGTTTCTCCAAATCCGCGCGCGCGGCGGAGCCGATGGTTTTTAGTTTCTCGCCGCCTTTGCCGATGACCATTGCTTTATGGTTATCTCGTGTCACGATAATCTCGGCTTCGATCCGCCGCATGGTCCCTTCGATCTTGAACTGAATAATTTCCACATGGGCCGCATAAGGAATTTCGTCACCCATATTGCGCATAATCTTTTCCCGAATCGCCTCGGCCGCAAGGAACCGCTCATTGCGGTCGGTCATTTCATCTTCTGGATAAATTGCCTCGCCTTCGGGCAAATGAAGCTTGATCGCCAGCAATAAATCGTCTAAACCCGCGCCCTGCTTTGCCGACACGGGCACCATTGCGGCGAAGTTAAATTCCTCGGCCAGCCTTGCTAAGTGCGGCAGCAATTGACGCTTGTCAGCCAAACTGTCGATTTTGTTGATTGCCGCGATTACCGGCCGATCCGCCGGTAGTAATCGCCGCAAATGTTGTTCGCGCGAATCGAAATCTAAGCCTTCAAGAACCCAAAGAATAACATTGGCTTCCTCTAGGGCGGAAGCAATTGACCGGCCCATAGCCTTATTCAATGCGCTTTTGTAGTGAGTTTGCAGCCCAGGCGTATCAAGAAACAAGAACTGCGCATCGGGCTTGGTGACAATGCCGAGCAAACGATGGCGCGTTGTCTGCGGCTTTCGCGAGGTGATACTGATTTTTTGCCCAATCAGATGATTAAGCAAGGTCGACTTGCCCGCATTGGGGCGACCGACAATCGCGACGCTACCGCAGCGAAATTTTATCTCACTCATGGCCGATTTCTTGATAGGCAGCCGCAGCCGCATCTTGTTCGGCCAATTTTCGGCTTGCGCCGACTCCCTCGAATTGCTTCATCAAATTTGGAATGTGGCACACTACTCGGAACGTCTGTTCATGGGCCTCACCACTAGTTTCCAATACCTCATATTTCGGCACCGCAATCTTGCGGCTTTGCAAATACTCCTGCAACCGCGTCTTGTGATCTTTCGCGATGCTGGCCGGATCAAGCTGATCGAAATGCGGTGCAAACAAGCGCTCGATAAAGGCCGCCGCTGCGGCAAAACCGGCATCGACAAATACCGCGCCAATTAAGGCTTCCAGCGCATCAGCCAAAATCGATGGGCGACGATGGCCACCACTTTTTAGCTCCCCTTCGCCGAGCAAAATGGCATCGCCTAATTCCAGCTTCAGGGCAACATCACGCAGCGTATTTTTGTTGACCAAAGCGGCACGTAGGCGACTCAATTCGCCTTCGGCCAACTGTGGAAAACGGGTGAACAAGAAGTCTGCAACGACACAGTTCAATACACTATCGCCAAGATACTCCAGGCGCTCGTTGTGGACAGAACTATGACTGCGATGAGTCAGGGCTTCACGTAAAAGGCCGCGTCGCGCGAATTGATGGCCAAGCTTTTGATCGAATTCACGAGAGTCAACCATCGACACCAAAACGATTCTGTAACGATCTACTGTTGCGTTGACGTTTGGAAATCAAGCAACAGGCTGACATTGGCGAACAAAGGAACGACTTTTTGATATTCCACGCTAACGACTACTTTGCCACCTTCTTTACTGATTTCTAAATCATTCGCGGTAATGCTCTTTATATCGTCAATGGTGGCGCGAGCGTCGAACTTGTCCTTTATCGCCTTCACGCTACCCCCGTCTGCTTCCGATTTTAATGCGCTCACCGCTCGCTTAACGGCAAAAAATTCCAAATACGCAGGAATCGCCTTCATTGACACAATCACACCGGCAACAACCAAGACGACAATGATCAAAACTCCCAACATCCCCATTCCACGTTGCTTATTCATGCGGCGCTCCCATTGCTTAGTTTATAGACTGACCAATTCGCATAAACTTTCCCCAATGCCACCAAATCATAAATGCTTTGCCGACGATATTTTCGTCGGGCACAAATCCCCAGTAACGACTGTCCTTACTATTGTCGCGATTATCGCCCATCATAAAATAGTTGCCCGGTGGAACGGTGCAGCTAAATCCATCGTCGCCGATTGTGCAATTGTCGCGATGCGAAAATGACTGTACGCTACTCAAATGCACCGCAGGAACATCGGGATTTTGAACGGTCCGATGAACTTTTGCTCCGAGCTGTTCCATTTGCACCTTTAAATTCTGATAGTGCAAATCCGATTCCACATCGAGGTAGTTTCCGCCGTCCTCGGTTGGCGCCACCTTACCATTGATGGTCAGATGTTTGTTTCGATATTCGACTTTATCGCCGGGAACACCAACGATTCGCTTAATGTAGTCGATAGAAAGATCCTCCGGATAACGGAATACCATGACGTCGCCACGCTGCGGTTCGTTAATTGAGAGAATTTTTTTGTTCGCAACCGGCAAGCGAATACCGTAGGTAAATTTATTCACCAGAATGAAATCGCCGATCAGCAAGGTCGGAATCATCGATCCCGAAGGAATCTTAAATGGTTCGATCAAAAAAGAGCGTACCATGAAAACGATGAGAATCACTGGGAAAAAACTCTTCGCGATCTCAAGCCAAGCCGGCTCGACTTTTGGTTCTTCCAGCGCGGCATTGGAACCCGGCCCGCTCGTCCGTGACGCGCGCCGGCCTAAAACTAGATCCCACAACCAAATCACGCCGGTGATGACTGTAAAGATCAACAATACCGCCGCGAAGTTCAAGATATTCTTCGATACCAACAGATAAAAACCAGCGATAAAAAGCACCATATATGCCGTTTGCATATAGGGCTGAATGGTCGTCGAGGCACCCTTGCGAAAACTAGAAACCACGTCCCAAATCACTAGCGGAAAACTAATAGCCACAGCAATCATTGCAATGACGGATACATCCATTAGTTGCTCTCCACTTGCAAAATGGCCAAAAATGCTTCTTGCGGTATCTCGACATTACCCACTTGTTTCATGCGCTTTTTCCCAGCCTTTTGTTTTTCCAGCAGCTTGCGTTTGCGCGAAATGTCGCCGCCATAACACTTCGCCAATACATTTTTTCGCAGCGCTTTGATAGTCTCGCGGGCGATGATGTGCGAACCGATGGCGGCTTGCACCGCGACATCGAACATCTGCCGCGGAATCAGTTCGCGCATTTTCGAGGCTAATTCCCGACCGCGATACTGCGAGCTCGCACGATGCACGATCAGCGATAACGCATCGACCTTTTCACTGTTAATTAAGATATCCAGCTTCACCAAATCCGCCGCGCGGAATTCCTTAAACTCATAGTCAAGCGATGCATAGCCGCGGCTGACCGACTTAAGCTTGTCAAAAAAATCCATCACCACTTCGTTCATCGGCATTTCATAGGTCAAAATCACTTGTCGGCCGAGATAGTGCATGTCCTTTTGCACGCCGCGTTTTTGCGTGCACAGCGTGATAACCGGTCCGACGTATTCTTGCGGAAGGATTATCGTTGCTGTGATTATCGGCTCGCGTACTTCGGCAATTTTCGAGGCATCCGGCAAGCGCGACGGATTTTCGATTTCCATCACGCTACCGTCGGCCATCACTACTTCGTACACGACCGTCGGCGCCGTGGTAATCAAATCCATATCGTATTCGCGTTCGAGCCGTTCCTGCACAATTTCCATATGCAACAGACCGAGAAAACCGCAACGAAACCCGAACCCGAGGGCTTGCGAAGTTTCGGGCTCGTAATGCAACGAGGCATCGTTCAACTTGAGCTTTTCCAGCGCGTCTCGCAGCGCTTCGTATTCGTTCGCTTCGACCGGGTAGAGCCCGGCAAACACTTGCGATTTAATCTCTTTAAAGCCAGGCAACGCCGCGCTCGCCGGCCGCTCTAACAGGGTAATCGTATCGCCAACGCGGGCAGCGGAAAGTTCACGTACGCCGGCGATGACAAAACCGACTTCGCCGGCCGAGAGCTTCTCGCGCGCCAATGATTTAGGCGTGAAGACGCCGACTTGCTCACAAAGAAAGTTAGTCTTTGTGGACATGAGCAAAATCTTATCCTTGGGCCGGAGCACGCCATCGACGACGCGCACAAGCATCACCACCCCGACATAATTGTCAAACCAAGAATCGATAATCAGCGCTGTGAGCGGCGCGGCGGGGTCGCCGCTTGGCGGCGGAATACGCGCGATCACCGCCTCTAAGGCGTCGATGATACCGAGCCCCGTTTTCGCGCTGACACGAACTGCATCGGTCGCGTCGATGCCGATAATATCCTCGATTTCTAGTATGACGCGCTCTGGATCCGCCGAGGGCAAATCGATTTTGTTCAGCACCGGCACCACTTCCACGCCCTGCTCTGTTGCGGTGTAACAGTTCGCTACGGTTTGTGCTTCGACGCCTTGTGAGGCGTCAACGACCAACAATGCGCCTTCACAGGCCGACAGGGAGCGCGACACCTCGTAGGAAAAATCGACATGCCCAGGCGTGTCGATTAGATTTAACGCATAGATTTGACCATCGCGCGCTTTGTATGTGAGCGCGGCGGTTTGCGCTTTGATAGTGATCCCGCGTTCGCGTTCCAAATCCATGGAATCAAGAACCTGCGCTTCCATTTCTCGATCGGACAACCCGCCGCAAGACTGAATGAAGCGATCGGCAAGCGTCGACTTACCATGGTCGATGTGCGCGATGATAGAAAAATTTCGAATGTGTTTCATCGCGTTACAGGTTCGGCAGCGCCAAAGTGTGGGTGAATAAGGCTAGGAATAATTTCGGACACGCTATAAAAAAGGGCATCGCCCGATGCCCTTTTCATCAAATTAATCAGTGATTTTACTGCAATTTTTGGAAGTATGCATCGAAAGCTTTACGATCCAAATGATAGCAACAAATTTGCGTCTCACCGGCCATCAATACCGGGATCCATTCACCGAATCGTGCAACCAAACTCGGATTGCTATCAATATCGACGATTTCCAGTTCAAATTCGCGCTCGGCGCGGCATGCCGTCAGAGCGCGCTCCATGTCATAACACAGATGGCAAAGTTCTCGGCCGTAAAGCGTCAGCCGCGTCATTGCCCCGCTTCGGTTCGGATCGTAATGTATTGCGTGCTCTCGCCGCGACGGACTAATAGGGCTAGATTCTTGCGCGTATCGAGTTTTCCTAGTGTTTGGTTGAATTGTTCTATGGTCTTCACCTCGCTATTATTAATCGCAAGAATCACGTCGCCCGACTGTAACCCGGCGCGGGCTGCCGCACCCTTCACTTCTTCGACCAAAACGCCCGCGGAAAGCTTCAGTTCTTTGCGCTGATCTGCCGTAAGTTCAGCCAAGGTGAGTCCGAGCTTGCTGATATTTTCAGTCTTACCGCGTTTGAAAGGCGGCGGCACATTCGGACCTTTTTCGACGGGAATTTCTCCGATTGCGACCGTAATTTCCTTGGTGGCACCTTTGCGCCAAATCTGTAAACTGGCCTTCGATCCAGGCTTCACCGCACCGACTAAGCGCGGTAGATCCGTTGATGTTTTCACGTCCTTATTATCGAACTTTAGAATAATGTCGCTCGGCTCCAGCCCTGCTTTTTCCGCCGGCCCGCCCTTCTCCACATTGGCCACCAGCGCGCCTTGCGCTTTGGGCAGTCCAAAAGAATCAGCTAACTCTTTGGTGACTTCCTGGATAACCACGCCCAGCCAGCCGCGCGTGACCTTGCCGCCGGTGCGAAGTTGATTCGAAACATCCATCGCGACATCGATTGGAATTGCAAATGACAGACCCATGAAACCACCGGTCCGGCTGTAAATCTGGGAATTGATGCCGATTACTTCACCGTTCAAGTTATATAGCGGGCCACCGGAATTGCCCGGATTTATCGCGACGTCGGTCTGAATAAACGGCACATAATTTTCCTGCGGCAACGAACGGCCTTTCGCGCTCACGATGCCGGCAGTCACACTGTTATCGAATCCAAATGGCGAACCAATCGCCAAAACCCAATCCCCCACACGGACTTTTGTGGTATCGCCAAATGCGACTTTGGCTAGGCCGGTCGCTTCAATCTTGATCAGTGCCACGTCGGTACGCTTGTCCGAGCCGATCACCTTTGCTTTGAATTCGCGCTTGTCGTTTAAGGTCACGGTAATTTCATCGGCCGCGGCGACGACGTGTGCGTTAGTCATAATGTAACCATCGGCGGAAATAATGAAGCCCGAACCTAGGGATTGTCCCTCGCCTTTCGGAATGGGCTGTGGAATATATTTGCGGAAGAAATCGAACATGGGATCATCTTCCGGAATGTTCGGCACAGCGCCTTGCTGCGCTTTGAGGCTGGTGGTCGTCGTGCTAACGTTGACCACTTCGGCGCCATGACGCTCGACTAAGTCGGCAAAATCCGGCAACTCGCGCGCCTGTAGCTGCGACAGTCCGACCAACAGAAAAATGAGTGGTAAATAGAGTAGCTTATTCATAACCAATCCCTAGTTTTTTGAGTAATGCGTTGGAGTTTCAATTTCTGATGGTCAATTTTAGCGGATTGCTTCCACGCCGATCGCTACGCTGCACGCATCGACTACGGTCGAGTCTCTTTCACCACGGAGTTAGCAATTTCCACCACTGCAATCGACGGCACTTCGCCAACCACAATCACATTGTGCTCGGCCATTTGCCGACTATAAAAACTCACGGCGCCTTGCTGACTGGGCCGAGCCGTTGCCTTTGGTTCACCTTTACGCGATTCAATAAACACCGACACGGAAGCGAGCCCATCGGAGTAAAGCAACTGGGTGACGGGATCGCGACGATTTGCAAGAGTTCGGCGCAATTCGACTTGCTTCTTAAACCCCGGCGGTAAATTTTTTACCATCCAACCGGATAAGTCTGTCACCGGCGGGCTGTGACGCACCCAGTTCTCATTGGAAAAATTAGATTTCAGTGAATCGCGAACCATCAATTGACCAACTTGCACGTCGCTAAAACTAAAATGCTCTATGACTTCGTCGCGACCGCGCACCGTATTTGCGCGCAGCAATAAGCCCGATTCGATATCCGCGCACAGGCGATAACCGTAGCGAAATTGGTCCTTGGGTTCAAGATGAATTTGCTGACAGTCGCGTCCGGCGACGCGGTCTTTGCTGCGCACCTGAATCACATAGCCTTCGGTGAAATGTTGCGCGGGATCGGTTATGAGTGCCGGGAAAAAGCGTTTTGCTTGGGCGCGATCGATTTTGATCGCCTTCAACTCCGGCATATAGCACCAGACTTCGTCTTTGTTGCGGATGGTTTCGCGCACCGGACCTTCCAGGGATTCGATTTTTTCGATTTCACCCATCTCATCTGCAAGATGGCGAATGCGCGAGGTTTCTGATTGATCGCCATGGCGGTAGACAAACGTACCGGCGTAATTTAGTTGGCGCGCGGCAGTCGCCATGCGGGTAAGCCAGGCCATGGCGTCGAGCGCCGGATCGGCGGCACTACAAATCGCGGAATAACACAACGCAACGCAGACAACCAAACGGCTATCGATCATCGCGCCCCGTCCCCGGTACCGTTAGTACCGAAGCTCGCCGGTATCAGTGCATCGGGCGCAGCGGTAAATTCACGGTGGGCGAGGACAAATTCGTCAAGATGTATCGCGATGGGTGCTGAACTCGGTAGCGGCGAGATGGCAACCACTTGCGGTTGGGGTGTTTGCTGAAATGCGAGCCAGGCCACGGCGGAAATTGTCGCGATCGAAGCGGCGGCGGCAAGCGCAATTCGGGGCAATGCCGGTACCCAAGCCCGGCGGCGCGGCGCGAGGATCGTCGGTTCGCTATGCAATTGCGACAGAATGCGCTGTTCCAACCCGGCGACATGCCCGCGCTCGGCACGTAACGATTCGCCGATTAAGTGATAGCAGCGCCACGCCTCTTTGTGTTGTTCGTTTTGGTGGCATGCCTTAATGATGCCATCCAGGTCAGCCGCGTCGACTTCACCGTCCACTAAGGCGGATATTTCTTGAGTCATCCTACCATCTCCTGTCTGTTCCAATATCCAACTGCGGTTTTAGTTTTTCCGCGATCGCTTCGCGTGCCCTGAAGATCCGGGAACGCACCGTGCCGATCGGGCAATTCATCATTTCGGCAATTTCTTCGTAACTCAAACCTTCAATCTCACGCAGCGTAATTGCCGTTCGCAACTCCTCGGGTAACGCAGCCAAGGTCGCGTTCACTGTTTCGGCAATTTGTTTACTCGCAAGTTCATTTTCTGGCGTATTCAAATCGCGAAGCTGATCTGCATCGTCAAACCCTTCCGCATCTTCGCTCGCATAAGTCGTCGAAGTCGGCGGGCGGCGGCCATTGGCTACCAAATAATTTTTCGCCGTGTTGATGCCGATCCGATACAGCCAAGTGTAAAACGCGCTATCGCCACGAAACGACGGCAAGGCACGGTACGCCTTAATGAAGGCCTCCTGGGTCACATCCTCAACTTCGGCTTGGTCCCGCACCAGGCGCCCGAGCAAACGCGCGAGCTTGCGCTGATACTTGATAACCAACAGCTCAAACGCGCGTTTTTCGCCCGCTTGCGCACGCCGCACCAATTCCTGATCGATTTCCCGATCACTCACGTACGGCCAACTCCCTGGAAATAATTATTGCCAAACTATTCAACGAAACGGCAGCGTAGCGCTTCCGTGCGATCTCCCTGTTCAAACTACGAAGCTGGCGCAGTATAACTGCAAAGCTTAACAGGGTGAATCAATCGCTAGTTCAAAGACCTGTGGAATCGAATTAAGTTCCATTTTGGCACACTGTATACAATAATTTCCCAAAACAGGGTTTACTGCTTAGCCAAGTGCCGCATGAATACTGCCTTTCAGCCATGCCATCGCCAAGATCCGCTCTGGTATTGCCTGTCCAAGCATCAAGGGTAACGCTTGAATTGCTCGTCGACCTCGACTTGATAACCCGTAGCGATGCGATTTCCCTTGTTGGCGAGGGCGACCACGGCAACCAGTTCCGCGTACATTTCATCGCTCATTCCTTGCTTCCGCGCGGAGGCCGAATGGGAATAGATGCAATACTCGCAGCTGTTGGTGATACTTACGGCGACGTAGATCATTTCCTTGGTTAGCGCGTCCATTTTGCCCGGCGCCATGACGGTCTTGATCTCGTCCCAAAATTGCTTCATCTGCCGCGGATCGTTCGCCAGCACTTTCCAGACGTTATTGACGTCCGCGACATTACGGGTGGCCTTGATATCGTCCATCACCGCCCTCGCCTCGGCGGGTGCGTCGGCGTAGTCCAGCTTCTTCAGCATTGACATAGATATTCTCCTCGTGGAATCGGAACTAGTTTATCATTTCGCGTTTTGCGCACCGCAACAAAGGGCTAACGAATGGCATTGAAGGGAAATTGGGTTCCAGGCACCGTGGTTGAAAAGAAAATGTGGACCGACCAGCTCTATTCGATCAAGGTAGATGCGCAACTCGAGCCGTTCCGCGCTGGCCAATTTGGCCGCCTCGCGCTGGAAATCGACGGCCAGACCGTCGCGCGCTCCTATTCGTTTGTGAACGCGCCGGATGAACGGCCCTACGAGTTTTACTCGATCATCGTGCCGGAAGGTCCGTTATCGCCGCGCCTACAGGGGATGAATCCGGGCGACCAAGTTTACGTCGCGCCCAAAGGTGCGGGGTTTTTAACGCTGGCCGATGTGCCGCCCGGCGAGAATCTCTGGCTGCTTTCTACCGGCACTGCGCTGGGACCCTTTCTTTCGATTCTCAAAACAGACGATCCTTGGCAACGTTTCAAAAAAATCGTGCTGGTCCATGCGGTGCGCCAGGCCAAAGAATTAAGCTTTCGCGACACGATTGAATCATTCAATGTGCATGGCGATCAATTTATTTATGTGCCGTTTGTCAGCCGCGAAGACACCGACTTCGCCATCAAAGGGCGCGTCCCGAGCGCAATCGACAACGGCGCACTCGAAGCTCGTGTTGGTACGCCGATCACCGCCGATAAATCCCAAGTGATGATTTGCGGTAATCCCGATATGGTCCACGACACACGCGCGATTCTTGAAGCGCGCGGACTCAAGCTCAACAAACGCAAGGAACCCGGTCAAATTTCAGTAGAAAATTACTGGTAAGTCGTCCTTTCGGTTCCTTTACTTTTCTACCACGGGCGCGCAGAATCAAGTGCTGATTTCAGCACGAGACTGGCCATAAAATGGAACTTGATACAACAATCCGCTCCGGGGAAGATCACGAAATCGTGAGTGAAGAAAAGCGAACGGCGCGAAATTCGCTCAGGCAGAACGTCGCCATTCTCGGTACCGCCCACGCGTTACCGAAGAAAGTGATCGGCAACGATGCCTTCATCGCCTCCGGCGCGGTGACGGACGAATGGATCATGGCGCGCACCGGCATTCGCGAACGCCGCCAGGCGGGGCCGGACGAACATGCATCGATCCTCGGCACCCAGGCCTCGCGATCCGCCATGGACCAAGCCGGCATCACAGCGGCGGATCTTGACGTGATCATCTGTACCACTGTCACCCCAGAAATGTTGTTGCCGTCCACGGCTTGCCAAATTCAAGCGCACCTCGGCGCCAAAAAAGCGGCGGCGTTCGATTTGGTCGCGGCCTGCTCGGGATTTTTGTACGGCGCTTGGGTTGCGCGCGGATTACTCGCCGCAAGCAGCAAGCCACAAAATATTCTAGTTGCGAATGTCGATTACATCACGCGCATCGTGACCAAATCCAGCGTCAAAACGTCCGTGTTATTCGGTGACGGCGCAGCGGCAGCGGTGTTCAGCAATGTGCCGCACGGCCCGCAATTGATTGATGTCGAAGTCGCGTCCGATGGCGCCGCTGCGGATCTGCTGTATATCCCGGCCGGTGGCTCACGCGATCCCTTCACACCCGAATTGCTCGAGAGCGGACAGACCAGCGTCCACATGAACGGCCCGGCGCTATTTCGCCTCGCCGTCGAGCGCATGACCGAATCCTCCCTCGCGATTTTGCATAAGCATGGTTACACCATCGGCGACGTCGATGTCTTTGTTCCGCATCAAGCGAATTTGCGCATTATCGAAGCCGTCGGGCAACGCTTGCACATCGCGCCAGAAAAAGTCGTGATCAATGTCGACACCGTCGGCAACACGGCGTCGGCGTCGATTCCCATCGCCCTTGATCAAGCCGCTCGCTCGGGAAAAATTAAGCCGGGCGATTTGGTGTTAATGGCCGCCTTCGGTGGCGGACTGACCTGGGGCGCGGCCTTGGTGGAATGGGGCTAAGCCACCTTTCAATCGTTTTAATTGCGCTGCAATTTGCGCTCATCGCGCTGATCGTATGGCCACTCGGCGCGCAACAATTCGGAATCATTTTCTGGATCATGCTCATCGCCAGCATCGCACTTGGCGCCTACACGCTGCTACACAATCGCCCCGACAACTTCAACATTCGTCCCGAGCCCAAAGCCTCAGCGCGACTCATCACCTCCGGTCCCTATCACTTCATTCGCCATCCGATGTACAGCGCTTTAATTCTTGCGATGGCAGCGTTCGTCGTCGCCGAAAATATTTGGCTCAAACTCGGACTATGGTTCGCGTTGGGATTGGTTCTGTCGGCCAAAGCGAGCTTCGAAGAGCAATTGATGAGCGAGAAATTTTCCGACTATTCCGCCTATCGCGCTCGCAGCAAACGTTTCCTACCTTATTTATTCTAGATCGTCCCACACCTGCCCGTAAGCGCGTTGCGCTTGCTCGTCCCAGGTACAATGTTTGACTACACACCGATATCATACGAGGAGAAAACATGATTCATGTCATTGCCACGATCGAACTCGCGTCCGGTACGCGCGATGCTTTTTTGACCGAGTTTCGAAAACTCATTCCCGATGTGAAAGCTGAAGCCGGCTGTATCGCTTATGGCCCCGCCATTGATGCAGAAACCGATATTCCGACCCAAGCGCAAGTAGGCGCCGACAAAGTTGTTATCGTCGAACAATGGGAAAGCGTCGCTGCGCTCAAAGCCCACGCGGTCGCCCCGCACATGAAAGCCTATCGCGTAGCCGTCAAAGAATTTGTGAAGGGAATGGAGTTGCGAGTTTTAGCGCCTGCCTAATTCGCATTGTCATTGCGAGGAGCGTTTTTTGCGACGAAGCAATCTCGATTTTCTGGCCGTGAAATACGAGATTGCTTCATCGCGGCGCTCCTCGCAATGACCGGCAATTATAGATGCGTGGAAAGCCAATATCCATGCGGATCTTCAGGCATTTATGTAGGGAACTATTTGAACAAATGCTTGACGCCGTCGCGCTCTTCGAGCAATTCTTTGTGGGTCGCCGCGGCGCGGGTTTTGCTGAATTCGGAAAGTTCTAAACCCTGCACAATTTTGTATTCGCCATTCGCGCAAGTGACGGGATAGCCGAACATCACGCCTTCGGGAATACCATAGCTGCCGTCGGACGGAATACCCATCGTGACCCAATCCCCTGTCGGCGTACCGAGCACCCAATCGCGAATATGTTCGATCGCCGCGTTCGCCGCCGAGGCAGCGGACGATAATCCGCGCGCCTCGATAATTGCCGCGCCGCGTTTTTGTACCGTCGGAATAAAATTCGTTTCCAGCCAAGCTTGATCGTTGATCATCGGCCAGACTTTTTGGCCATCAACTTCGGCGTTAAATAAATCCGGATATTGCGTCGCCGAATGGTTACCCCAAATTGTCACCTTCTTGATGCTGGCGACCGGCTTGCCGATTTTCGCGGCGATTTGCGACAGCGCGCGATTGTGATCGAGGCGCATCATCGCGGTGAAATTTTTCGCCGGCAAAGACGGTGCCGATTGTTGCGCGATCAGCGAATTGGTATTGGCGGGATTGCCGACGACCAACACTTTGACGTTGCGTGCGGCGACGGCGTCGAGCGCTTTGCCTTGCACGGTAAAAATAGCGCCATTGGCTTCGAGCAAATCTTTGCGCTCCATGCCGGGGCCGCGTGGACGGGCGCCGACCAACAGCGCAATGTCGGCGTCTTTAAAACCTGACATCGCGTCACTATGGGCGCTCATACCGGCAAGCAATGGGAAAGCGCAATCGTCCACTTCCATCATCACGCCCTTCAGCGCTTTTTGTGCTTTCTCATCGGGGATTTCCAGCAATTGCAAAAACACCGGTTGATCTTTGCCAAGCATTTCGCCACTGGCGATTCTGAACAACAAGCTATAACCAATCTGGCCAGCAGCTCCCGTGACCGCAACGCGCATGGGCTTTTTCATGAACTACAACTCCTTTGGATTTTAGGGCTGAAAAGGATCCGCGAGGCGCGGAGTAAACGAGGAAATATAACGTTTCGACGCTATTTGTGCAAGGCAGAGCCTCTCGGCAATACTCTAGTGCAGTGCTTCATTCTGTTTGCGGCTTATGTTGCCACGACGCGAAGCGATAACTCCTTCCCCTTCAAGGGGAAGGTTGGGATGGGGATGGGTTCCTCGGCGTTTCAATTAAACCCCATCCCCATGGCCCTAGGCCACCCCGCCTTACCCTCCCCTTGAAGGGGAGGAATGTCGCGTTAATTCCGAAGCACTACACTAGC
>JANOLP010000083.1:0-17232 GCA_031419835.1 Pseudomonadota bacterium
CTTGAACGCAGTCAAGGTGATGGATCGCTTAACTCTGTTCCTCTGGGCGCCTCCATCGCCAATGGATGGCGCGTAAGCGCTTGTAGTTTCGATCGTCCAGAGGAGCGCCTCTCAGTCGTAATCCAACATACGACGTTCGGCGACCATTAAATATTTTCTCCTTAACTTGGCGGGGAATCGCGGAGGCTGCAGGCGATTACCTAACAACTAAACAATCAGCCTTGCCACTTCCCAGCACGTACTAGCATTTCCTTCAATCCAGAAAGGGGGAAGCCGCGAGCGTACGCTTTGTTTGCAAAGTCACGCGCTTTTTCATAGTCCTTTTTGTTGAAGTAGAGCAGCCCCATGTTGTAATATAAGTTACCCATCGTTTTCTGATTCGTCAGCGCATCTTCTGCTTTCTTGTATTGAGCGATTGCTTCATCGTATCGCTTTATTTTGGCGTGCGACAGATAGTTGCCGTAAAGCATTCGTACCGTACCGTCTTCTGGGCGCCAACGTATCGCTCGGTCAAGCCAGCACTCAACAGTAAATCGCTGGCCATCAGGCTTGGGTTTGTTTTCCTTAAACGACAGACGTATCATTGATGCCAAGGCTCGATGATGGTTAGGAAACGCCATGAGCGTGTACCTTAGGTCGCCCGCAACCGCTTTGGGATTGTTGTAACCGGCTTCCGTAGCGCCACCTCTTAGATTTTCAACGTTTGGGGTGAAGTGATTTTGGTCTACGATAGGGAGTTTTTCGCGATAATGGACTGGATCGGTGTAGTCGAATGGTCCATAACCCCCATCTCTTCGTAACGGGTCACCGCATCCCAGAATTTGCGCAAGCGCGGGTAATGAAACCGTCAGCATCGCGGAAATAAGCACTACACGGGAAGAAAATGTCATTGTTTCGTCACCATCAATAAAAAGTTCGTCTTCGATCGCCCGCCATCACTCGACGTGATCCCTTAAAAACCAGTATGGAACGCGGTTTTAAAAGGGTTTAAAGCGCAAACATAGCCGCGCATTTCCCAAGTTTGAAATCCGTTTTTTTCACATGTTCCAACGTCGGTTCTAGCATGGTTCCGCAAAGCAGCCGATTGGCGTCAATCCAATTTGCAAGCCTAGATAAATCGAGGGTTCATGCTATGGTACAGATGTCGCGCAGCCTGATGTCTTGCATGTGCTCGGAGCATTACGTTGTTGCGTGTCCCGGTATTGCGGCGGCAAAGTTGAATGCAGTATGGATTCCTCAATAGACCGATTATAAATTAAGGTAGACATTATGCAACGTCGGATGCCTTCGAAAATACAAGGAGCACGTTGAGTCGGTGGGGTAAAATGTACGAAGGCCTATGCGCTTCACGCGCATGTCGGGAAATAATTTATAAATTCTAATTTCAGCTGCTCCCAATTACATCTAGCACGATAACATATGAGTCAACTCATTCACGATCTGGTTTTGCAATCGGCGCGAATCGCTCCCTCCAATATTGCATTAGCCTATCAAAAACAGACTATTAGCTACGCGCAACTCGATCGGCTTGTAGATAACGCCGCAGATCTTTTTTTAACGCTTGGCCTCGAGAAGTCGGACCGAATGGCGACGTTTCTTGAAAAACGAATCGAGAACATTGGCGCGATGTTTGCCGCCGCGAGCGCAGGCGGAGTATTCGTGCCCATAAATCCGTTGCTCAAGGGTGAGCAGGTCGCTCACATTATGAACGACTGCGATGTCCGGATTTTGGTGACTTCGAATGATCGGTTAAAACTCCTAATTCCCATTCTAAAAGATTGCTCAAATCTTCGTGCGATAGTTTTGGTCGATTCGGACACCGGATCAGTTCCGGATCGTGAAGACGTACGTGTTTTAGGCTGGGAATCCGGACTAAGCGATGTAAAGTCGCATCGGCGTCATCGAGTTATCGATGGTGATATGGCCTCGATACTTTACACTTCGGGGAGTACGGGAAAGCCCAAGGGTGTGGTTCTATCTCACCGCAACATCGTTGCCGGCGCGAAAAGTGTAGCGCAATATTTGGAACTCTCCTCAGAGGATCGAATTCTATCGGTTTTGCCACTCTCGTTTGATTACGGGCTTAATCAAATTACGACGACGTTTCTCGTCGGTGCGACTGCGGTGTTGATGAATTACTTATTCCCGCGTGATGTGATAAAAGCGGTGGCGGATGACAAAATTACCGGGCTCGCGGCTGTTCCGCCACTTTGGGCCCAAGTCGCACAGTTACCTTGGCCGACGCCCGCTGTTGAAAACTTGAGATACATTACGAACTCGGGTGGTCATATGCCTGAACCTACGCTCAAAGCGCTACGTAGCGCGTTGCCAAAAACCAAACCTTTTCTAATGTATGGTTTGACCGAAGCGTTCAGATCAACTTATTTGCCCCCCGAGCAAGTGGATATTCGGCCCGACTCAATTGGGAAAGCAATTCCAAATGCGGAGATTCTCGTCGTACGTGAAGACGGCTCCGAATGTGCTGTGGATGAGCCGGGCGAGTTGGTGCACCGCGGGGTGCATGTTTCGCTTGGTTATTGGAACGATATCGAAAAGACCGCCGCGCGCTTCAAACCCGCGCCTGGGCAGCTAAGTGGCCTGGTCATGCCGGAAATGGCCGTCTGGTCCGGCGATACGGTTAAGCGCGACGAAGAAGGTTACCTTTACTTCATCAGTCGTCGCGACGAAATGATCAAGACTTCCGGTTACCGAGTGAGCCCAACGGAGGTCGAAGAGGTCATCTATGCGACGGGATTGGTGAGCGAGGTCGCAGCGTTTGGTGTGAAGCATCCGACGTTGGGCCAAGCGATCGTTGTCGTCGCAATGCCAAATTCAGGTCAAGAATTATCAGTTGAAGCACTGCTAACGTCGGCAAAACGCGATTTGCCTGGATTTATGGTGCCACAGAAAATTATCATCAGTCGCGAAAGTTTGCCGCGCAATCCAAATGGCAAGATTGACCGCAAAACTTTAGCTCAGAGCGCCGAGAATATTTTTGATGGGAGCAACGCGTGAGTATCGCAAAGCCCACGCATGCCCCGATGGCCAATTGGCGCGCCGTTGACGGATGTCTCCAAGTGAACGGGGTGTCGCTTACACGCTTAGCCGCGCGCGTTGGTCAGACGCCTTTCTTCGCCTATGACCGCGAATTATTGCGTAATCGGATCGCATTGCTGCGACAGCATATTCCTGCAGGTATTCACTTGCACTATGCGATGAAAGCGAACCCCATGCCCGTGTTAGTCCAGTTTATGGCGGGATTAGTGGATGGCTTGGATGTTGCATCCGGAAATGAACTACGCGTTGCTCTTGATTCGGGAATGAATCCCGAGTTAATTAGTTTTGCGGGGCCTGGAAAAAGCGAGCGAGAACTAACCTCGGCAATCGCAGCAGGAATTACAATCAATCTGGAATCGCCGCATGAGATGGAAACAGCCGCCTCATTGGGTCACCTCCTCGGCATTAAGCCACGCGTCGCGGTGCGCGTGAATCCAGATTTTGAGCTTAAATCCTCCGGAATGAAAATGGGGGGTGGCCCAAAACAATTTGGCATCGACGCAGAAACAGTTCCGGCGCTACTTGATCGGATGAAACAATTGCCCTTGGATTTTCAGGGGTTTCATATTTATAGCGGTTCACAAAATCTTCGCACTGAGTCCATTCAAGAAGCCCAGGAAAAAACCTTTGCATTGGCCTACCGGCTTCAAGAGGCTTCGCCAATACCGATTCGTTCCCTGAATATCGGTGGCGGGTTTGGGATACCATATTTTCCTGGCGAGTGTGCGCTTGATATTGCGACTGTCGGAGAAAATCTGCACCGCTTGATGCCGGAAGCGAAGCGCAATTTGCCTCATGCCCAAATCGTCATTGAATTAGGGCGGTATTTGGTCGGTGAGGCGGGAATCTACGTCTGTCGGATTGTGGATCGAAAAATTTCCCGAGGCCACATCTTTTTGGTCACCGATGGTGGGTTGCATCATCAGTTGGCGGCGTCGGGAAACTTCGGCCAAGTAATTCGCAAAAACTATCCGGTTGCAATCGGCGATCGCATGGACACGGAAGTAACCGAAACCGCTTCCGTTGTCGGACCGCTTTGTACGCCGCTGGACCTACTCGCGGATAAAATGCAACTGCCGCACGCGGACATCGGTAATTTGGTGGTCGTGTTTCAATCCGGCGCCTACGGTCTTACGGCGAGTCCAACGGCGTTCTTGAGTCATCCTGCGCCCCTGGAAGTTCTGGTCTAAAAGTTAACATAAATTTGATTTAGGGAGAGCAGTTTTGGCTGGAATATGTGGTTGGCTTGAACTTACGGCGAAGTCTTCGCAGTCAGATATTGAAACGATGGCCGCGGCGTTGGCGCGTTTTGACGAAGCTCGTCCCCAAACAACTAGTAAATCATGGTGCGGTCTCGCGGCAGCCGAATTGGGCGTTGTTCAACACCTCGGGGAAGACGGATCGCTATTAATAGCATTCTCGGGCGTACCCCGTTTCGCCAACAGCGAACTAAACGAACTTTCGCGCGCGCGAGGTTACGTTGCGGCGCTGGCAACGGGCTATCGTCGCTGGCAAGGAAATCTGGCGAATCACATGTTGGGCCAGCATTCGATCGCGATAGTAGATCAAAATGATCAATCCCTATTTCTCGCCGTTGATCGTTTTGCTACCCATCCATTGAGCTATGCGATGGGCTCAAGCGCAATTCGCTTTGCGTCGAACCTAGATTCGCTCAGGGTTAGCCAAGAATTTACGCTGAACCCCCAGTCCATTTTTAACTACATTTATTTTCACGTTATCCCCGGCCCAGAAACGGTTTATCGTGACGTCCGACGCTTGTTGGCAGGCGAGTGTTTGACCTATAAAAATGGGCAGACGACCGTCAATCGTTACTGGCAACCAGAGTTCATCGAGAATCAATCCGCGCCATTCGAGGAATTGAAACATGATTTTTTGGGTGCTCTGCGTGACGGTGTGAAGAATGCCGCGGACGGGCAGAACTGTGGCGCATTTTTGAGTGGCGGAACCGACAGCTCGACGATCGCCGGCCTGCTTGGCCAGGTTTCAGGCGCACCTGCACGTACTTATTCAATCGGGTTCGAGGCGGCTGGTTACGACGAAATGGAATACGCCCGAATCGCGGCGAAACACTTCAAAACCGACCACCATGAATACTATGTGACGCCCGCCGATGTTGCCGAGGCAATTCCCAAAATTGCGCAGGTCTATGACCAACCATTCGGCAACTCATCGGCCGTGCCAACATATTTTTGCGCGCGCTTTGCCAAACAAGATGGCATCGACCTTTTATTGGGTGGTGACGGTGGCGACGAGCTTTACGGTGGCAACGAGCGCTATGCAAAACAGCATATTTTCGAGCACTATCAACGTATGCCAAGATTGATTCGCGGTGCTTTGATTGAACCGGCACTCGGCCTGCCGGGACTCGACAGCATCATGCCCTTACGCAAAGCAAAAAGCTATGTTGAGCAAGCGAAATTGCCGATGCCCGCGCGAATGGAAACCTATAACTTGCTCGACCGGTTTGGCGTAACAAACGTACTCGCGCCTGAATTTCTCGCCGACGTTAGTACGGCGGCGCCATTACAACATTTGACCAAGGTCTATAGCGAGGCGCATGCCCATACGCTGATTAATCGCATGTTGGCGCTCGATTTCAAGCTGACCTTGAGCGACAACGATCTGCCGAAAGTGTCGCGCATGTGCGAATTGGCTAAAGTCAATGTTGCCTACCCCATGCTTGATGACGGCGTGCTGGATTTTTCGTTGCGGCTCGCGCCGAATTTGAAGTTGAAAGGAACAAAGCTGCGTTATTTTTTCAAAGAGGCGTTGCGTGGATTTCTTCCTGACGCCATCATTACCAAGACCAAACATGGCTTCGGTCTACCGTTTGGCCCGTGGTTGCGAGATTATCCGCCATTGCAACAACTTGCTTATGGAAGCCTTGAACAGCTTGGCGATCGCGGTGTTATTCGAAAAGAATTTACTCGCGAACTAATTACGGCTGTGCGGTCCGGAAACGCCGGTTACTACGGGACGATGGTGTGGGTATTAATGATGTTGGATTTGTGGTTTACAAATCATCGACCAACCCACAAGATTTAAGGGTGGTTTCAAGTAGGATCTCTGGAAAACGCAAAACATTTTCCGTTGAATTTCCGCACAACAATAGTGCAACACAGCACTTACTGCCCAATTCTGGGGCGTACGTCCGTAATTTTTCGAGAACGGAAACCATCCATAACCAATTGATTTAGATAGCGTACACACGGCGGTGATCAACGTGGCATGGTTACTGCATTGAATAAGGTAGAGAGGCGAGGTATTCAATTGACCGCGTCTTAAGGGCGGCTAGGGTTCCGGCTTCGATGAAGTGTCTGGTCCGAGAGCAGCCCGGTCCCATGTAACGGGATTCCACGGAGGGATAAAAGCCCGGGAGGTCGCGATAAATTATTATTCATCGCCCTCTCAATTTGGCATAAATCCGAAAAGGAATCTCTATGGCACTCACACGTACTATTTGCGGCGCAATTAGCGCCGTCTTGTTGTCCCTTTCAACAATTCCGTCTGCAATTGCCGAAGTCAAGATCGGCCTGAGCGATTGGCCAGGCTGGGTCGCTTGGTATGTTGCCGAACAGAAAGGATATTTTAAGAAACACAATGCGAACGTTAAGCTCGTTTGGTTCGCAAACTACACCGATTCGATTGCTGCGCTATCTGCCGGTCAACTTGATGCTAACTGTCAGACCTGGAGCGATACGCTGGCGCCATTGGCGAAAGGCATCCCAATCAAGGCAATTTTGGTGAACGACAATTCCGCTGGCAATGACGCCTTAATGGCCAGCCCGAAAATCAAAACATTCGCCGACTTGAAGGGTAAAACCGTCGCATTGGAAGAATTTAGCGTCTCTCATTTTGTGTTGGTGACAGCGCTCGCAAAAAACGGCATGAGTCTGGGTGATGTGAAGGTGACCAATCTCACGGCCGGCGATGCGGCCGCCGCGTTTCTTGCGGGACGAGTCGACGCAGCCGTCGTGTGGAATCCTTGGGTAAATCAAATACAGGCTAGCGGCAAAGGCAAGCCGTTGTTTACGTCTAAGGACATGCCCGGACTGATTCCCGATCTACTTGTAGCACAAGAAAAAGCGATCAAGGAAAAACGTAAAGATTTCCTTGGCATGATCCGAGCGTGGTACGACACCGTCGCATTCATTCAATCCAAACCCGATGAAGCGGCTGCAATCATGAGCAAGGTCGTTGGACTTAAGCCCGAAGAATACAAAGTCTTTTTGCCGGGAACAAAATTTTTCGGCGAGAAAGAAGTCCTCGCTGCAATGGACGAGAAAAATAGTAGTTCGTTGATTGCCGTAACGCCGACAATTTCGAAATTTTTGCTCGACAACAAACTGATGGAAGGTCGTGCCGATTTCGCAAAAGGCATCGATGCTTCACTCGTGCAAGAAGCCGCCAAACGTTAGTTGCGTTTTTAGAAAATGATTCCTGCGGAACCTAATCTCAGCGCGCCGGCTGCTAAAGTTTCAACGGTGCGCCTGAGTATCTGGGTGATTCGCGGCCCTCTTAGCGTTCGCCAGTATTGGATGTTTGCCGTCATTGGTTTTCTAATGCCAATTGCGCTTTGGTGGATTTCGAGCACGGGCGGTTGGGTAGACAGGGTTTTCCTCCCGAGTCCAGCAGATGTAGTCGCACGAGTCGCGAAATGGTTCGGTCAGGAAAATCTGCTGCAAGACATTTGGATCAGTACCTACCGCGTGACTGTCGGCTGGCTTCTTTCGGCGCTAATTGCGTTACCGCTGGGATTATTCATCGGCACGTATCGGCCGATTCAAGCGATGCTCGAGCCGCTTATGGATTTCATTCGTTACATGCCGGCAGTTGCATTTATTCCGTTGGTAATGATTTGGGTCGGTATCGACGAGAGCTCGAAAATTGCCATCATTTTCATCGGCACTTTTTTTCAAATGGTCTTGATGATGGCTGAAGACGTTCGTAGGGTACCGATGCAACAGATCGAAGCAGCACAAACCATGGGTGCCAATCGGAGCGAAGTGTTGTCGCTCGTTGTATTTCAATCGGCTAAACCGGCGCTATTGGACACGCTGCGCGTAACCATGGGTTGGGCTTGGACCTACCTGGTCGTGGCCGAACTGGTCGCTGCAAATTCGGGATTGGGTTATGCGATTCTCAAAGCACAGCGATTCTTGCAGACCGACAAAATCTTTGCCGGCATTCTGCTGATCGGTGCCATTGGCCTGGCGATGGATCAAGCATTCCGTTGGCTTCATCGGCGTTCGTTTCCTTGGTTGTATGCAAGATAAATATGGCTAAAACCATCACGATTTCGCGGCTGGGAAAAATTTTTTCGTCGAAGGATGGCATCGTAACCGCGCTACAAAACATCGAACTAGGCGTTGGTGCCGGCGAGTTCGTAACGTTAGTCGGAGCATCCGGCTGCGGCAAATCGACCTTGTTGCGTATCATCGCCGGGTTGGAACAAAAAAGTGGCGGCCAAGTTAGTATTGATAACGTTCCAATTGACGGCCCCGGAGTTGATCGCGCTGTGGTATTTCAACACTACAGTCTGTATCCCTGGCTTACCGTAATTCAGAACATCAAGTTCTCCCGAAGACTCGAGACTCACTACGTCGATATCACAACTGCCGACGTCGAAGTCGCGTCAGGTCGAGCGGATGCGTTGCTCGCGGTGATGGGCTTAACGCATGTTGCCGAAGCCTATCCGAACCAACTCTCCGGCGGCATGCAGCAACGCGTTGCTATCGCGCGCGCGTTGATGCCGCGGCCGCAAATTCTATTGATGGACGAGCCATTCGGTGCGCTCGACGCACAAACTCGCGATGTTATGCATGATCTAATTCGCTATCTTCGCGCCATTGAGAACACCACGATCGTGTTCGTTACGCACGACGTTGAGGAGGCGATTTATCTTGGCAGTCGTGTCGTGGTCATGGCGCCCCGGCCCGGGCGAATCGATAGTATCCATGAGGTTCCGCTGCCCGATGAGCGGATCCAGGATATGAAACTAGCAGCGGAATTTATTGCGATGAAGCGCACGATTCTGGAACGAATTCGCGAAACGTCGGGCATGAAGACTGATTACGATATGCTGCGCAAGTTGACACGAAATGTGACCAAAATCGCCTAGGCAATTGGAGTATTTGAATGACCGAGAAATTACCTGAGATACCTTCCGCGGCGTTGTTATGGCAAGACTTAATACCGGGGGGCGCGCATTGGTCTGGGATTGTAAGGCGCGGAATGACGCTGCGCTTGATGGATTTGAAAGGTGACGCAAATTGCACCGCAATATTCTTCAACCAAGAAGAAAAGCTCGAACGTTACAACATGGCCGATACCCTTAAAGCGCAGCACACCGCTTATTTAACCAAAGGTCATGTTTGTTACTCCGACATGGGGCGCGTAATGTGCTCAATTACGGAAGATGGCGTCGGTTGGCACGATCCCCTCTGCGGGCCATCCAATGCCATTGATATTCGCGAGAAGTTTGGTGAACGCCGTTATCAAGCGGCGCGCAACGAAATGTATCGCAATGGCCGTGACGGTTTGCTTATCGAATTGGCAAAATGGGGGCTAGGCCCGCCGGATTTAGTTGCGACCGTAAATTTTTTTAGCAAAGTTTGGGTCGATGATGACGGGCGGTTGCATTACGTCTCCGGGCATTCACCGGCAGAATCGGCTGTCGACCTGCGCTTCGAAATGAATTGCTTGGTCGCCTTTTCGGCCGCCCCCCATCCACTAACGGACGCTAGTGAATACCAACCGGGACCGATAAGCGTCACGGCGTGGCGTTCCAAGCCGGTCGCCGCGAACGACATATGTCGTTTGAGTTGCCCAGAAAATGGCCGCGGCTTTCACAACACGGAAACCTATTTCCGCGGAGCAAGCGCATGAGCGCAAACTTGATTGAAAGTAAACTCGTCCCTGCGGATGCGACCTATGACGTGACGATTCCGGCGGGCGAGGGTTGGCTGCATGAAATTAAGCGGGGTCAGCTGTTTCGCATTCACGACCTCGAAGGAAATCAATCAGCCGATACGATGTTTTACAATGCCACAAACCCCGCCGACCGATATAGTGCGCAGGATACGATTCGCGCACAACGAAGTCTTTATCTCACCACGGGCACCCGTTTGATATCGAGCGAAGGGAATGTTTTGCTCACAATTGTTGCGGATACCTGTGGACGTCACGATACTCTGGGCGGTGCCTGTGCCTCAGAGAGCAATAGCGTTCGTTATGCGCTCGATAAGAAATACATGCACAGTTGCCGCGATACATTTTTGCATACGGCGATACATTCACATCGTCAAATTGGTAAACGCGACATCGCCAGCAATATAAACTTTTTTATGAATGTGCCGGTAACGGCCGATGGAAAACTGACCTTTTCCGACGGCGTATCGGCACCGGGGAAATATGTCGAGATGCGCGCAGAGATGGATGTGATTTGTTTGATCTCAAACTGTCCGCAATTGAATAATCCGTGTAACGCGTATAACCCCACACCGGTCCAATTGTTAATATGGGACGCGGCTAAAAATTGAATCTAGCACGTTGACGACTGCGCGGGACGACCCGCATCGCAGTCAGTAAAATCGAGCGGGACGACCCGTCGCAAACCGGATGTCGCAATCAAGCTATGTTTAGCAAAATCCTAATCGCGAACCGTGGCGCTATCGCCTGCCGCATCGCACGGACATTAAGAACCATGGGTGTGGCATCGGTTGCCGTCTACTCCGATGCCGATCGGTATTCGCAACATGTTGTGGATGCGGATGAGGCGATTCGGATCGGCCCACCAGCAGCGGCCGAAAGCTATCTATGCGTCGAAGCCATTTTGGATGCCGCCCGCCAAACCGGAGCGCAGGCGATTCATCCGGGTTATGGGTTCTTATCGGAAAACGCGGATTTTGCGCAAGCCTGCGCCGATGCCGGCTTAATTTTCATTGGGCCCACGCCTGCGCAAATGCGGGCATTTGGCTTGAAACATACGGCACGCGAGCTCGCGGCCGCAAACCAGGTGCCGTTGTTGCCGGGTTCACACTTACTCAGCAGTTTGGATGCTGCGTTTGCAGCCGCGGCACATATTGGCTATCCCGTTATGCTCAAGAGCACCGCTGGGGGCGGTGGAATTGGCATGCAGTTGGTGTGGCGCGAAGAAGAACTTGGCGCCGCATTCCAATCAGTTGAGCGGCTGGCAAAAAGCGCTTTTAAATCCGGCGGATTGTTTTTGGAGAAATACGTCGAAGCCGCGCGCCACATCGAGGTGCAAATATTCGGCGACGGCCGAGGCAATGTCGTTAGCCTTGGCGAGCGCGATTGTTCCGTGCAGCGGCGCAATCAAAAGGTTATCGAAGAGGCGCCGGCGCCAGGATTAACCGATGCGCAACGGCAACAACTCGCCGCAACCGCCGAACGCCTCGGCCGTGCAATTGATTACCAATCGGCGGGAACGGTGGAATTCGTTTTCGATACCAACAGCGAACAGTTTTATTTCTTGGAAGTGAACACGCGGCTGCAAGTTGAGCATGGCGTCACCGAAGAAATTACCGGCACGGATCTAGTCCAATGGATGGTACGCCAAGCGGCCGGTGAGTTGGATCTTGCTCACTTCCGCGCGAAATTCGATGGCCATTCGATTCAGGCGCGAGTCTACGCAGAAGACCCCGGCAAGAATTTTCAACCTTGCAGTGGATTGCTCACGGCGGCAACTTTTCCTCGCGATGTCAGAGTCGAAACATGGATATCGAACGGTAGTGAAATATCGTCCTACTATGATCCGATGATTGCGAAGTTGATTGTCAAAGCCGAAACGCGCACCGCGGCAATTGAAAAACTGGGCATTGCACTCGCGGAAACTGAAATTGCCGGGATCGAAACGAACGTACCGTACTTGCGCCAGATCGTCGCCGATAAAACGTTCGCTGCAGGCCGCCAAACCACGCGCTTTTTGTCCGCACTAAGTTACGTGGCGCGTAGCATCGAAGTCATTGAGCCCGGTATCCAGACCACCGTGCAGGACTATCCGGGGCGAGTCGGATATTGGCACGTTGGCATGCCACCGTCCGGACCTATGGATTCGCTGGCAATGCGCTTGGCGAATCAGCTTGTCGGCAACGCAAATGGCGCGGCGGCGTTAGAAATTACGCTAGCAGGGCCGACGTTGAAATTTAACTGCGACACCACGATTGCGATTGCCGGCGCGCCGTTTCAAGTTGAACTCAATGGACAGCCGCTCGCGCTTTGGCGCAGTCAAACGATTCGCGCGGGTGACAAGTTAAAAATTGCCGGCGTCACCGGTCCCGGTGCGCGATGCTATCTCGCCGTGGCCGCCGGGTTGGATGTGCCGGATTATCTAGGCAGCAAGTCGACATTTACTCTCGGCCAAGTCGGCGGACATGGCGGACGAACCTTACGCGCGGGCGACGTGTTGCACGTTGGCACCGTCTCAAATGCGATTCGCACACTGCCGACAATCGACCCGAAAACGATTCCGCAATACGCGACACATTGGAAAATCGGCGTGTTATATGGCCCCCACGGCTCACCGGATTTCTTTACCGAAGCCGATATTGCAATGTTCTTCGCCACTGATTGGGAAGTGCACTACAACTCGAGCCGCACCGGTGTTCGTTTGATTGGGCCAAAGCCGCAATGGGCGCGCCGCGACGGCGGCGAAGCGGGGTTGCATCCGTCGAATATTCACGACAACGCCTATGCTATTGGCGCAATCGATTTCACCGGCGATATGCCGGTTATTCTCGGGCCCGATGGCCCAAGCCTAGGTGGCTTTGTCTGCCCGGCCGTTGTCGTCAAAGCTGAACTTTGGAAGATCGGCCAGCTTAAGTCTGGCGACAAATTACGCTTTGAAAGAATATCGTTGCCACAGGCGCTGGCACTTGCCGCTGAGCAAGAATCGACCGTTACAGCGTTAGTCTCGGCGCCACCCAGGAAGATCGCGTCACAAAATTGTGAACGTGAAGATGCGATCATCCACCGCCTCGAAGTTAGTCGCGACAAGCTTGGCGTAACTTATCGATTTGCGGGCGATAACTATCTATTGATCGAGTACGGCGCGTTGGTACTCGATCTAAATCTGCGCTTCCGCGTTCATGCTTTGATGGAAGCGCTTCAGCGTCAAACCATTCGCGGAATCATCGATCTGACGCCAGGCATTCGCTCGCTACAAGTTCACTACGACAGTATGCAATTGCCGCTAGCGGTTTTAATGAAATTTCTACTCGAAGCGGAATCTGCGCTGCCGTCGGTTAACGACATGAAAGTACGGACGCGCATCGTTCATTTGCCGTTGGCTTGGAACGATAGCCAGACGCAACTAGCGATTCAGAAATACGTCCAATCGGTTCGTAAAGATGCGCCGTGGTGCCCGAGCAATATCGAGTTCATTCGCCGCATCAACGGCCTCAAAAGCGTTGAAGATGTTCAACGCATCGTGTTCGATGCGTCTTATCTTGTGCTTGGTTTGGGCGATGTCTATCTCGGCGCGCCGGTTGCAACGCCAATCGATCCGCGTCATCGATTGGTCACAACCAAATACAATCCTGCGCGCACCTGGACGCCGGAAAACGCGGTTGGTATTGGCGGCGCATATCTCTGTGTTTATGGAATGGAAGGCCCGGGCGGTTACCAATTCGTCGGACGTACGATCCAAATGTGGAACCGCTATCGGCAAACGCCGGATTTTCGCGAAGGCAAGCCATGGCTATTGCGATTTTTCGATCAGATTCGCTTTTACCCGGTGAGCGAAGAAGCATTGCTCGACATGCGTCTGGAATTTCTGCATGGCAAGTTCAATATCAAGATCGAGGAAGAAACCTTTAGTCTGGGCGACTACAACGAGTTTCTTCAGAACAACGAAACGGACATTTTGCGTTTCAAGACCCAGCAGCAAACGGCGTTCGAAGCAGAACGTGAACGCTGGAAAGCGGCAGGCCAAGCGGATTTTGACGATGAAAACGTCATCGACGACGTTCCGGAAAATGAACTTGTGCTTAGTCCCGGCGCGCGCGCGATAACCAGTCCGGTGGCAGGCAGCCTATGGAAAGTGTTGGTAAAGCCTGGGGAGCTAGTCAGCGCGGGAACGCCACTGATGATTGTCGAATCGATGAAAATGGAGATCAATGTGACGGCAACGCAAGAGGGCATTGTGCAACAAATTCTTTGCAATGAAGGTGCACCAGTTGCGTCCGGCCAGAACTTAATCGTAATTGAGGAAAGCCCATGAGCGAGATAAGTCTACAAATTTCTGATTTGCGTCAGGCCTATGGAAGCGGCGCGCTTACACCCGCTCAGGTGGTCGACTATATTCTCAAACGTTGCGAAGCGTTTGCCGAGCACAATATTTGGATCACGTTAACTGACACAGATAAATTGCGCTACTACGCGGTTAACGTCGAGGCTCGCGGTATGGAATCGCAGCCGCTGTTCGGCATTCCGTTCGCGATCAAGGACAACATTGATCTTATTGATATTCCTACCAGCGCGGCATGCGCGGATTTCGCGTACACGCCGCTACGTTCCGCCATGGTAGTGGAACGACTCATGGCCGCCGGTGCTATACCGATCGGCAAGACCAACCTCGATCAATTTGCGACGGGACTTGTCGGCACTCGCTCGCCTTTTGGCGTCTGTCGTAATGCGTTCGATAAAACGTATATCTCTGGGGGCTCCAGCGCCGGGTCGGCCGTAGCGGTTGCCTTGGGGCTCGCTAGTTTTTCCCTTGGCACCGATACGGCCGGATCCGGCCGAGTGCCTGCCGCGTTCAACAATATTGTTGGACTTAAGCCGACCCTCGGTTCGATATCGGCGCGCGGTGTTGTACCGGCCTGCCGCACCTTAGACACCGTCTCAATCTTTGCACTAACGGCCGACGATGCGGCGCAAGTCGCCGCTATTGCGCAGGGATATGATGAAGAAGATGCCTATTCCCGTCCCGTAGTCGGCGGAGGTCAACCCAATTTCAGCGCAAAGTTTCGCTTTGGCGTCCCGCAGTCAGCGCAGTTGGAATTTTTCGGTAACGCCGATGCGAAGGCATTGTTTGCCCGCAGCGTCGAGAGGCTGCAAGCGATCGGCGGCGAAATGGTGGCCATCGACTATTCCGATTTTTTGGAAACGGCAAGGCTGCTGTACGGCGGCCCGTGGGTTGCCGAACGCTATCAGGCGATTCGAAAATTCATCGAACGCCAACCCAATTCTTTGCACGAAGTTACTCGCCAAATAACGTTAGGCGCGCAAAATTATTCCGCCGCCGATACGTTTGCCGCGCTTTATCAGTTACAGGAATTGAAGCGCAGTACGGCGAAGGTCTGGAACGAAATCGATATCCTCGTCACGCCAACTGCCGGAACCATTTACAAGATTGACGAGGTGTTGGCCGAACCCATCAAGCTCAATTCCAATCTAGGCTACTACACAAATTTCATGAACTTGCTGGATCTTTCGGCGATCGCTGTGCCGGCCGGATTTCTCGGCAATGGTTTGCCGTTCGGCATCACTTTTGGCGCACCTGCTTTTAGCGATAACGCATTGCTCGATTTAGCGCGGCGTTGGCAAACGGCGTTTCCGTTAGCGCTCGGCGCGACCGCACGCAATCGCACACCGAGTTTGTCGCAACCCGCGCCGGGAATGATTCAAGTCGCCGTTTGCGGCGCGCATATGTCAGGCCTACCACTCAATCACCAGTTGACCGACCGCGGCGGACGACTACGCTTAACAACGCGCAGTGCCGCGAAATATCGCTTATACGCGTTGGCCGGTAGCGGTGTGCGCCGGCCAGGCATGGTGAGGAGCGAGGAGGGCAGCGCGATCGAACTGGAAGTCTGGGAAATGCCGGCTGCAGCATTCGGCACCTTCGTCGCGGGAATTCCTGCGCCGCTAGGGATCGGCACAATTGAGTTGGAATCCGGAAACCTCGTGCAAGGCTTCGTCTGCGAGAGTTATGTCATTCCGAGCGCCGAAGACATTACGCACTTTGGTGGTTGGCGACATTATCTGGCTGAAAAAAAGTAAATTCAAGATTTGCAATGCGCTGAGCCAGACGGCGCATGCAGCTTGCTTCTGTGGCAATGCTACGCCAGAAACATGGACCGGCGCGGCACGTGGCAAAAGGCAAAGTGTATGCAATCGCTGGCGGTAATTTGAATTTTGCGAGGGCGACTAATCATTTGGAATGACTTACCTAGCGCGGCGAGGTGTTCGAGCGTAGCCAGCGCGCGAAGGCTTCTTCGCTAAGCTCGCCTCCAGCGAGCGCGAGCATTGCTTGAGTTGCGTCGACCTGCGAGGCCGTCAGCCGAAAGCCGTTTAACGCTAAAAAAAGACCTGCGCTCAGAAACGCAGCGCGCTTGTTCCCATCAACGAACGGATGGTTTTTGGCTAGGCCAAACGCATAGGACGCAGCCAAATCGGCGAAATCAGGAGTGCCGTAGGCGACCAAATTCAGCGGCCGCGCAAGCGCCGAATCGCGCAATCCTTCATCCCGAAGTCCCACGCCGCCGCCATGTTCCGCCAAACTTTCCGCGTGCAATAACAGTAGTGCGCGCTTATCAATCCAGCGCCACGTCATTTTGCAAGTTGATGAAACGTATCGCGGTATTCACGCATAAAGTCACGACCCGCCTGTAACTGCTTTTCAACCGCCGGATCGTACGGCGTAATCGCATAACCCTCGGGTGTTTCGGTGATAAAAATGCTTTGGCCCTTTTCCAACTTGAGCTTGGCGAGCACGTCTTTCGGCAAGATCACGCCGACGGAATTGCCGATTTGGGTGAGTTTTAGCGTGTACATAGCCGCACCTAAATAAGTTATAACAATTGTTATATTATGACATTTGGCGCGGATTTACAAGGAGATCGCACATCGACGACAGTCATGTCGTCGAACCATTTGCAGCGTGTAACGTTACTATATACAATCTCGCGATGATCATATCCTTCCGGCACAAAGGCCTTGAAGCATTCTTCACCACCGGGAGCAAAGCGGGCATACAGCCGGCTCACGCCGCGCGCCTACGCTTGCGGTTGGCCGCGCTAGACAACGCAATTGCACCACAAGGCATGGACTTGCCGGGTTGGAAACTGCATCCACTCAGCGGGCCGCTCGCCGGCCATTGGGCCGTCTCGGTCAGTGGCAACTGGCGGG
>JANOLP010000084.1:0-23801 GCA_031419835.1 Pseudomonadota bacterium
GCGCGCGCTCGCGTTGCTAGATAGCGGTCTACATTTGGGCGGCGCCGGTATTAAGGATCGGGACGCGCTGCATGAGCGATAGTCAATTCGTCGATTCCAATATTTTGATTTATGCCCACGACGAAGACGCGGGTGCCAAGCGACGCGTCGCTGCGGCAAAACTTGCCGAGCTATGGGAAAGCGGGCAAGGCTGCCTTAGCACGCAGGTATTGCAAGAATTTTTTGTCAACGTCACGCGCAAGATCAAAGCGCCATTGGCACATGGCGTTGCGCGCGAGGTGGTGCGAACCTACGCGGTTTGGTTGAACGTTCCGATCACTGCCGCGACGATCCTGCGCGCCACGGAAATCGGCGAGGTGTGGCAGCTTTCTTTTTGGGATAGCATGATTGTCGCGAGCGCCGAGGAAAATCGCGCCGCCAACGTCCTTACGGAAGATTTGAACCATGGTCAAATCATCGCCGGTATCGAAATCGTAAATCCCTTTCGAGTGCCGGCTCAGCTAACGTAAACACCAAGCCAGATAGCGTGAGGACGGCCTTGGGCCAGCCCCTTTCTGATCCTACCCAAGCCCAAAGCTAATTTTTCGATAGTTGTCTGGCTCAAAAAAATCAAGCCACGTTCGCAAATCCTTGTCCGTGAGCACATCTCGACAGGCTCGCACATACTCATAAACCGCGGTGAATTGTTTTTTGTTTTCTGGAGAAAAATAATTTGATAAAGTCTTACGCGCCTCCCTGAGACTTTCCTCATCGGAGAGACTCAACATGCCAAGTTCTGGAACAATCGAACCTACGTGAGCGAGGTAGACGCATGGCAGTCGCACCGCAACGCGAACCGGCGAGGCATCGCGTGGTCTTTCACTCGGCAGGATGCAGATGCGAAATTGGCAAAACACTATATATCGTACTTAATGTGTCATGACACTAGGGCGAATCGTGCAGTTCACCGTAAGCGCCAAGCCACCACTGCGCGCCGGGACTTTTTTCCGTCAACTCGATCAAGTGTTTCTTCGTCGCCCAAATTAGGAACATTCTCTGCTGCGCGTAAGATGCATCGATGTCGGGATCAAGCAGTTTCTTGAATTCGCCGGTTTGGGCATTGCTGTCGAAATCGCAAAGAGCTTGCGCGTAGGCAACGACCTCATAATCAGATTCCTTCCCGGACAACAACACCAGCGGTTGATCTTTTTTGATTTCCAACTTCCTAGCCCTTCGCCTTATTGACGCGCGAGAAATTGATTCGAGATGCGCTGGCAGGATTAGTTCCGTGTCCCCCCCATTGAGTTTGCAGCGGCGCCTTGGGTCGCCAAAAATCGCCACAAACCAAGCCGGGCTTGGCTCGCGGCGATTTCTTTGTTAGCGTGGCAACGCGTCGTACATCGCTTGGCCCAAAATCCCATGGATGTAAGTCGTCGGATGCTCGACGTCCCAATAGAAGAACGGCTCGGTGAGCGCTAGCGGCACATCGGGACAACTTGCCGGATTCAGCAGCAAACAACTTTCTGATCCGGGCGCCAATACCCCTAACGCCGGAATACTGCCATACGTCAACCCGAACACATTCTGCGCCAGCGCGAACACATCGATCGATGTGATTCGAATTCCCGGCAATCTTGCCGACAGTTCGCTCACCGCCTGCGCCAGCAATGCGTTGTGATATTGCGATAGGTCGGCTAACGCATCGCCCAACCCTTGCGCTTGAGCAATTGGCGTCTGGCCAAGGTTAGGCATGTTGAGCACGATGAATTGCCGGCCGCCGGTTCGATACAAGCGCTGGATTGCGAGTTTGATATTGTTCACGACGACGGTAGGCTCGGTAGGAACCGCGACAGCGTAGTCGTTAGCGCCGATCCACAGTGCATAGAGCGATCGTTGCGGCGGTTTGCGCCCGAATAACCCGAAGCGAAACGCCTCGACCTGGCTGAGCAAGCCCGGCACCGGAAATCCGCCCGGGGTCGGCGCGCTAAACCCCGACGTGGCGCCGCCGAACGCATAACTGATCGCGCCATTTTGGCTAGGCAAAGCGAATGCCAACGATGGTTTAACGTTAGCGCTCGCGTTTTGTTTGAGCAGCCGCCAGAGATATTCAAATGCCATCGGGCCATTGGAAAACCGCCCCTGAAAATATGTTCGATTCGGACTCTCCGACGGTGGAATCGCCGGATTCACGCTGATCAACTTGGTCAAAATTAAATCGTTGCCGTTATCCGACAGGCTATCTCCGAACACGTACATGGCATCGAAGCGCGGTACTTGCGCATACCCGGGTAGAATGAAAATCCAGCACAGACAGAACAACAAAACGCAGCGAAGTTTATTCATAGTTTTACCTTATCTCGGTTGATGTTGTGAAGCATGCGATTCCCGGCGTGGCGCCACGCGAAGATCGTGTCGAAACTGTGCTCGACACAAAGCGTTTTGGCATTAGGGGAATGCCCTAATGCCAACGGAACGCTCGCCGATCATTTGGTACAACGGTCGTGGGTTGGCGGTGAGCGACGCGAATCCCAACGGCACAGCCACGCCGGCATTGTTGGAGTTTGCTGCGCTCACCGCCAACCTACGGGGCTGCCTATTTAATCTTGTAAGTCCCGGTGATGGTGCTGCACACAACCGCTTTGCCTGGCGTGATGGCCTGTGGAAGTTGACGCAATGGCTTAAACTCGCCGCTGCCAGAAAGTCCCGCGTATTTTCCCGTGCCGGTGACAAAGGACCAGATGCCGGTGCCGTTATGATTCTTAGGAATATTCACCAGCGTTTTGTCGCCATCGGCGTCCATGTACTGGCATTGCCCGATAGAATCGACGCCCGCTGGGGAAACGCTGTAGTGCCCGGCACATTCGCCGCTCATGGCGTCGAACGGACCGCCCGGCGTGACATTCCACAACGCACCCGACCAAGCCAGCGTGCCCAGCATATGTTCCTTAGAAAAAATCATGGTCGGCGGCGCATCGCCCGACAAACAAAGTAACAAGTTCGTTGGGCCTTCTTTCGGCAACGGTGCGGCGACGCTAAGTTGTGCAGCTAACGTAAGGCAAGCTAATTTGATGAACTGGTTCGTCGTGAATTTCATTTGTTTCTCCTTGTTGTGTGAACGCGAAAAGTGATTGGGTTCTGCCGCTAGCGTGCGCGTTGCGAAACCTACTCCAAGCCCGTACCGGCGATACCGAGAATAGCAGCAACGGGAGAAATAAAACCCTACCTGGTCAGGTAGGAGTTGACGGATTTTGGATGCAAATCGCGCATTTGCTTTGCTAAAAAGTGAATTTAGCGCAGCCCGTAGAGCAAATAGGGGCAAGGTGCTTCACGCATGCATGGCTGCGAGGCAAGCTGGATAAGGCTTTCAGCCATATTGGAAACTAAAACCGAAGTTGCCTGTCCTAAAAACTTACGTGTGCTCATCAGTCACAGCGCCGGTTGCGCGCTTCGCCGTAGGCGAATCGGTTATCCACGATGATCCTGGTGCGCGTTGCGCACCCGACGCCTGCCAAATTTCCCTCGGAACGCGCTTCGCGCGAGATTGCTTCGCTGCGCTCGCAATGACCTCAGCCCGTAGGTTGGCGGCGAGCGCAGCGAACCCCTACATTGCCGCGCGTGGGCATTGCGTTGGGGTTCGCTTTGCTCACCGCCATCCTACGAAACAACGTTGCTAAAAACCTGTGCCCGCAAGCCAGCCGCCGACCTTGCCTTCCCACACTTCTCGCAGCAAGACGGCGGGCTTGTCGCATTTCGCCGGTATCGTGAGCTTGGCTTCGGCTTTGGCGTCGCCCTTCGGATTGCTGAGCGGCACGCGCTCGGCGATCACCGCATGCGGTTTGCCGTAACTCGTTCGCACATCAGCGAGACTGAGAATAGCAACAACGGGATAAATAAAAACCTACCTGGTCAGGTAGGAATTGACGGTTTTTGGATGAAATTCGCGTGTTTGATTTGCTAAAAACGAAATTAGCGCAGCCCGAAGAGCCAATAAAGGTGCGGCGCTTCAGGCATGCATGGCTGCGAGGCAAGCTGGATAAGGCTTTCAGCCATGTCTAAAACTTAAACCCGGTTTGCCTGTCGAAATAACTTACGTATACTCATCAATCACTGCGCCGTTTGCGCGCACAGCCGGAGGCACAACAAATGCATGATCGTCGAGATTTTTTGCGTTTAGGCTTGGGGTCAGCCCTCGGTGGCCTCGCCGGAACCACGTTGCACGCCGCCGCCGAACCGCAAATTCGCCGCTACGCGCGGCTGGGCAAAACCGAACTTAAAATCTCCGACATCTCCTTCGGCTCGGCAAGCACGTCCGATCCGGCGTTAGTACGCCATGCGTTTGAACGCGGCATCAATTATTTCGACGGCGCGGAAAGTTATCGCGGCGGTAATGCTGAAGAAGCGATCGGCGAAGCGCTGCAAGGCAAACGCGACAAGGTATTTCTCACGTCCAAAACCAAAGCCGGCGCCAGCGATACGCGCAAGGACATGATGCAAGCGTTGGAGCAAAGCTTGAAACGCTTGCGCACAGACTACGTCGACATTTATTTCAATCACGCTGTGAACGATGTCGCGCGCATGCAAAATCAAGAGTGGTGGGAATTTACCGCGCTGGCCAAAAAGCAGGGCAAGATTCGTTTTCGCGGCATGTCCGGCCACGGCGGCAATTTAGTGGAATGCTTGGACTACGCGATCGACAAAAATTTAGTCGACGTCATACTCGTTGCCTATAACTTCGGCCAGGATCTCAAATTCGTCGACAAACTTCGCCATACGTTTCATTGGGCCGCGCTGCAACCGGAATTGCCGCGAGTTCTCGCGAAGGCGAAACAAAAAGATATCGGCATTGTCGCGATGAAGGTGTTGATGGGCGCGAAACTGAACGACATGCGGCCTTACGAGAACGGCGGCGCGACGTTTTCGCAGGCGGCGTTTCGCTGGACGCTGTCGTCGCAATATGCCGACGCGCTGATCGTTTCCATGACCGGCAAAACGCAGATCGACGAATATGTCAGCGCATCGGGCGAATACAAACTGCGCAAGGGCGATGTCGATTTGCTCGAACGCTACGCGCAATTGCAACACGGTAATTACTGCCAACCGACATGCAACGCTTGCGAATCGAGCTGCCCGGAAAAAGTTGAAATAGCGGAAGTGTTGCGCACGCGCATGTACGCGGTCGATTACTGCGATGCGTTACTGGCGAAAAGCGAATACGCGGCGCTGGAAAAAAATGCGGCGGCCTGTTTGAGTTGCGCCCATCAATCCTGTCTCGATCAATGCCCGAACGGCGTGCCGATCGCGACGCTGACTCGCGATACAGCGCTGCGGTTAGGCTAGGAATTTGAGATGACTAAATTCTTCGCGCATTTTCTGTTTATCCTCGCCGCGTGGACATTGGTGATCAAATATTTTTTCCCGGCCGCCTATGCCCTCGGCCACGGCGAAGCGATCGGCACTTATATCTTCTGGGATTTTTGGTGGGTGATCCACATCTGGCTTGGCTGGGCGCTGCTTACGCAGCCGCGCTATCTGTATGGGCTTGCACTGATCGTGTCGATAGTCGAAATTATTATCATCGTCACCAAGTTCGCGCTATTTCTTCCCGCTCCGGAATGGACGATTTGGCGCACCAATTGGTTCATCAATAAGTGTTTCGTGCTCGCCTGTTTTATCGGCTTGCTCGGCTATGTTTTGCGCTACGGCGCGCGATTTCCCAAGTTCAGTTTAGTCGCACGATAGCGTCGTAGCAGCCACAACGCGATCGCGATGTTGAGTAAATTCCAAGCCACGCCGTTGATAAACGCCGCACGATAAGAGCCGAGCCAATCAAAAATTACGCCCGACATCCAGCCGCCCAACGCCATGCCGAACATGGTGGCAGTGATCACCATGCTGACGCGCGCGCCGGCTTCTTTCGCCGGGAAAAATTCGCGCACGATAATCGCGTAGGACGGCACGATGCCGCCTTGGAATAATCCGAATAACGCCGACAGCAAATACAGCGAAACTAATCCGTTGAATGGCACAAACAGCAACAACGCCAGCGCTTGCAAGCTGGAGCCGAGCAGCAAGGTTCGCAAACCGCCGATGCGATCGGAAATCCAACCGAAACTTAAGCGGCTGACGATGCCGCAGGCGAGCATCAGCGACAGCATCTGCGCGCCGCGCGCCGGGCCGAAGCCGAGATCGCCGCAGTAAGCGATGATGTGAACTTGCGGCATTGACATCGCGACGCAGCAGGATAAACCAGCGATGATCAGGATCATTTGCAACGCGTTCGGCGCGAGGCCGAGCGGGCGTTGCGTTGTGGTTTCTTGTGTTGAACTTTCTGTGACCGCAATCGCTGTCGGCGCGCGTCGACGCAGCGCCAATGCCAGCGGCAACATCGTGAGTAAGCAAAACCACGCGACGCCCGAGTAGGTTTCGCGCCAACCGTTACTTTGAATAAAATGCGTGAGCAGTGGTGGCCAGATGGTGCCTGCGAGATAGTTGCCGCTGGCGATAATGCCTACCGCTAGCCCGCGATTTTTCGTGAACCACAGCGAGGTATCGGCGAGCAACGGCGCGAAAGTCACCGAACTACCGACGCCGATTAGCAGGCCTTGTAGCAGGGTAAATTGGCCGATGGTTGCAGCGTGGCTCGCGCTGATGTAGCCGATCGAAAGCAAGATCGCGCCGATCACGAGCGGAATAAAAATGCCGATGCGATCGGCTAAGCGACCCATGAAAATACTGGCGATGCCGAAGCAGATCATCGTCATCGTGTAAGGCAATGACGCCGCGCCGCGCGCGACGCCGAATTCCGCTTGCACGCTGGGCAAGGCGACGACGACGGACCACATGCCGACGCCGCCGATGGTGGAGAGCGCCAGCGCTACGGCAAGGCGAATCCAGGGATAGTGATTATCGACCATTGCCCGTTAGGCGTTGAAGGATTTTGAATGGCAATGCAAGATGTTCGGTGCAAGAATGCACCCTACATTTATTTTGCTTAGTGCTTGAAGGCGCTCGTGGCTATTTATTTCTGGCATGGAATGCCCGTAGAGCCAGTATCCACGGCACTCCTGGCGTAGGGTGCATTTATGCACCATTTACCATCGGTGCATAAATGCACCCTACCGCTTAGACATCCAGGTTACGCACACCAAGCGCATTGCGCTCGATGAAGTTGCGCCGCGCTTCGACTTCGTCACCCATTAGCGTAATAAAGATTTCATCGGCGGCGATGGCGTCTTCGATTTGCACTTTCAGCAAACGTCGCGTGCCGGGATCGAGCGTGGTTTCCCATAGCTGGGTGGGATTCATTTCGCCCAAGCCCTTGTAGCGCTGCACGGTGAGGCCTTTGCGTGCTTCTTCTAGCAGCCAATCGAGCGCTTGTTTGAACGACACGACCGGCAATTCGTGATCACCGCGCTTGATCGCCGCGCCTTCGCGGATTAAACCGATGAGTACTTCGGCGGTTTTTTTGATCTGCGTGTAGTCGCCGCTCTCGACGAAATCCTGATCGAGATAAGTCGTGTAGGCATTGCCGTGGCTCATGCGCAAGATGTTGAGGCGATACGATTCGAAGCGCTCGTCGCGCTCGACGGTGATTTTGATTTCGTTGTTGCCGGTCGCGTGCATGATGCGCTTTGCCGTTGCCGTTGCGCCTACTTCGGTTGCAAGATCGATTTCCGGCGCGATCAGTAACGCATGCAGCACTTGCCCTTCGATCAGCCGCGCAAGACGATCGATCACCGCTTCGCCCAGCAAATATTCACGGGCGATTTTTTCGAAGGCTTCGCGCTGCATCGGCTCTTCGCCTTTGGCCGTGATCAACTCGGCATCTTTCAACGCAAGCTTTAGCAGATGTTGCTTCAATTCTTGATCGTCTTTGAGATAGCGCTCGTCCTTGCCGTGTTTGACTTTGTACAACGGCGGCTGGGCAATGTAGATGTGGCCGCGCTCGACCAACTCCGGCATTTGCCGATAGAAAAACGTCAGCAGCAGCGTGCGAATATGCGAGCCGTCGACGTCGGCATCGGTCATGATGATGATGCGGTGATAGCGCAGCTTGTCCGGCGCGTATTCATCCTTGCCGATGCTGGTGCCGAGCGCGGTAATCAGCGTCGCAATTTCTTGCGACGAAATAACTTTGTCGAAACGCGCGCGTTCGACGTTGAGAATTTTGCCTTTCAACGGTAGCACCGCTTGATTTTTGCGATCGCGGCCTTGCTTGGCCGAGCCGCCGGCGGAATCACCCTCAACCAGATACAGTTCGCATTTCGCCGGATCTTTTTCTTGGCAATCGGCGAGCTTACCGGGCAAGCCCATGCCGTCGAGCACGCCTTTGCGCCGCGTCATCTCGCGCGCTTTGCGCGCCGCTTCGCGGGCGCGGGCGGCGTCGATAATCTTGTTGCAGATAATCTTCGCATCTGCCGGATTTTCCAGCAGGAACTCCATGAGCTTGCTGGATACGACTTCCTGCACGATGGGCTGCACTTCGCTGGAGACGAGTTTGTCTTTCGTCTGTGACGAGAATTTCGGTTCCGGCACCTTCACCGACAGCACACAGGTCAAGCCTTCGCGCATATCGTCACCGGTGGTTTCAATCTTGGCCTTCTTCGCGAGCTCTTCTTTTTCGATGTAGTTATTCAGCGTGCGCGTCAACGCTTGGCGCAGGCCGGTCAGATGGGTTCCGCCGTCGCGCTGCGGGATGTTGTTGGTAAAGCATTGCAACGATTCGTTGTAGGAATCGTTCCACTGCATCGCGACCTCCACGGTCATGCCGTCTTTTTCGCCAATGGCATAAAACACTTTCGGATGCAATACGGTCTTGGCGCGGTTCACGTACTCGACAAAACCCTTAATGCCGCCGGCATAGGCAAAGTTTTCGCTCTTGCCATCGCGCTGATCGACCAGTTCAATTTTGACGCCGTTGTTGAGGAAGGACAGTTCGCGCAGGCGTTTCGCGAGGATTTCCCAGTGGAATTCCACCAGCGTGAACGTCCCGATGGCGGGCATGAAATGTACCTCTGTTCCGCGCTTCTCGGTCTTGCCGATAACGGCTAAAGGCGCGACGGCGAATCCGCCGCGAAACTCCATTTGATGCAGTTGACCGTTGCGCGAAATTCGCAACTTAAGCCAATCGGATAAGGCATTCACGACTGACACGCCGACGCCGTGCAGCCCGCCGGACACTTTGTAGGAATTCGAATCGAATTTGCCGCCGGCGTGTAATTCGGTCATGACGATTTCCGCGGCGGAGCGCTTGAATTCGTCGTCTTCCTTGATATCGGTCGGAATGCCGCGGCCGTTATCCACCACGCTGATCGAGTTGTCGGTATGGATGACAATTTTGATGTCGTTGCAGTGGCCAGCAAGCGCTTCGTCGATAGCGTTGTCGACTACCTCGAACACCATGTGATGCAGGCCGGAACCGTCGCTGGTGTCGCCGATGTACATGCCGGGGCGTTTGCGAACCGCTTCGAGGCCTTTCAGAATTTTAATATTGTCGGAGGTGTAGTCGTCTTCTGCAGCGCTGTTCGGCTTTTCACTTTCGCTCACGCGTGATTTTTCCTAATGTAAAACAGATCAAATTAGATGCGCATTGGCATCACAACGTACTTAAATTGCTCATCGCCCGGAACGGTTACGAGCGAGCTGGAATTCGCATCACCAAACGACCAAACGATGTTCTCGACATCGGTATGGTTTAACACGTCGAGCAAATAGGTGACGTTGAAGCCAACGTCCAGCGGCTCACCGTCGTAAGCGATGGCCAATTCTTCTTGCGCTTCTTCTTGTTCGTTATTGCTGCAAATAATGTTCATCACGTCTTTGGTCAACACCACGCGCACGCCACGAATTTTTTCGTTCGACAGTATGGCTGCGCGGTTCAGCGCTTGCTGCAACTGAACGCGATTCAATGTGATGTGCTTGGTATACCCGGTTGGGATGACCTTGGTGTAATCGGGAAACTTCCCGTCGATCAGTTTCGACGATAGTTCGGTGTTACCTAAATCGAAGCGAACCTGGTTGGTTTTCAAGGTGACATTGACGCTGCTCTCGGCATCGCCGTCGTCTAGCAGTTTGATTAATTCCGCGACGGTTTTGCGCGGCAGAATCGCTTCGGCTTTTGCTTCGCCGCCTTCCATGGTGCTTTCGGCAAAACTTAAGCGATGGCCATCGGTCGCCACCGCGGTAACCTTGCCCGCCGCAACAGAAATCAACATGCCGTTCAAGTAATAACGAATATCTTGATTCGCCATGGCGTATTGCACTTTTTCCAACTGCGCTTTAAACGTTTTCCGATTAAGACTAAACGTGGATACCGCTTCGCCAGTCTCGGCGAGTTTCGGAAAATCCGCTGCCGGCAGCGACTGCAATGAAAATCTCGATTTGCCTGCTTTCAGCGTAAGGCGGCTTTCCTTGCCATCGAGCACGACGTCACAGCCATCGGGTAACGAGCGCAAAATATCCAGTAATTTTTTTGCCGCAATGGTAATGCTTTCGCTTGCATCCTTCAGTTGCACGTCCGCGTGCGTGCGAATTTGCACTTCGAGATCCGTCGCCGTAAGCGACGCTTGGCCGGACTGACTATCGATGAGCACGTTGGAAAGAATCGGCAACGTGTGACGTCGTTCGACGATTCCCGCGACCTTTTGCAAAGGGATTAATAACGCATTCCGAGAGGTTTTAATAGTAATCATAATCTTTAAAGATATTATTGATTAATACTTATTAGAGCGAGTGCAGCTTTCGCACAACTTGCTATTTCCTATTACAATCAGGAAATTAGCGTCATATTTTGTCCGGTATAAAGCGCCGATTACCACGGAATAGATTGTGGATAGTTTTGGGTATCGGGCTAATGTTAACGACTAAGCCTGAATTATACCCAACTACGAAGCGACTTATCCCTTTAGTATTTGTTGCAATACAACTAAGTCGCGATTAATGCCGCCGTCGCTTTCTTTTAGTTCTTCAATTTTTCGACAGGCGTGTAATACCGTCGTGTGATCGCGGCCACCGAATGCTTCACCGATATCGGGTAACGACAATTGCGTGAATTCTTTCGCCAACGCCATGGCCACTTGGCGAGGCCGTGCAATGGCACGGTTGCGCTTCTTCGAATACATTTCTGCGACTTTGATTTTGTAATAATCGGCGACGGTTTTTTGGATATTTTCGATCGAGACTTGGCGATTTTGAATGACCAGTAAATCCTTCAACGCTTCTTTGGTCGCGGCGAGCGACAGCGGCGTGCTGGTGAAGCGAACGTAAGCGAACACGCGCTTCAGCGCACCCTCCAGCTCGCGCACATTGGAGCGAATATGTTTGGCGATGAAGAACGCGATGCCCTCATCCAGCTCGACATTTTCCGCAGCGGCTTTGTTAATCAAAATCGCGACGCGCATTTCCAATTCCGGCGGTTCGATAGCGACCGTTAAGCCCCAGCCGAAGCGTGACACCAAGCGATCGTCAACATCGGAAAGTTCTTTTGGAAAGCGATCGCAAGTGATGATGACTTGTTTGTGCGCCTCAATCAGCGCATTAAACGCGAAAAAGAATTCTTCTTGCGAGCGGGATTTTCCGCCGATAAATTGAATGTCGTCGATCAGTAAAAGATCTAAAGTGTGATAGCGCCGCTTAAAACTATCGAAAGACTTATGCTGATAAGCGCGCACCACATCGGTGACGTAATCTTGTGACGTGACGTACTGAATTTTGGCATTCGGCATGCGATGTAGTGCCGCGTTGCCAATCGCTTGGATTAGGTGCGTCTTGCCTAGCCCAACGCCGCCATAAATGAAAAGCGGGTTATAAGCGGTGCCGATGTGTTCGGCGACCTGTTGCGCCGCAGCGCGCGCCAATTGGTTGGCTTTACCGGCAACGAAATTATTAAATAAAAAAGTCGGATTGATTCGATTGTTATCGTCGGCGCCGGTGAGAATGCGTGGCGAAATCTTGCCGTTGCTCGCGATTGCGGGAGCGTCAACCGGAGTAGGGTACTCAAGCGCAGCTTCTTCGCGCACCGTGAGAACAAAGCGCATCGGCTGGCCAAAATAGCGCTCGGCGAGCTCTTCGAAGCGCTTTAAAAAGCGGTCGCGAACCCACTGCAAGACGAAGCTATTTGGCGCGAGCAGCAATATTTGGCCGTCTTCCATGGCGACGTTCAAGGGTTTGATCCAGTTGTTAAACTGTCCCTGAGATAGCTCGCCGTGAAGATGCGACAGGCATTGCTGCCAGAACAGATCGATCATATTTAACAAATTGATTTGATTGAAAATTATAGTTATTGGACGTCTGCAATTAAGCCCAGACGAAGCCCATGATACGCGCCGAATTCGAACTTATCCACAGGTCTTTTAGAACGAGTATCCACGCCATGACTTGACACGGCGGTCAATAACCTTTGTAATTTAAGGTTTGCTAAATCAGAAACCGCCATGAAACGAACCTACCAACCCTCCGTTACCAAGCGCTCCCGTACTCACGGATTTCTAGTCCGAATGAAAACAAAGGGCGGCCGGGCAGTGATTAATGCGCGCCGTGCTCGCGGTCGTGTCCGTCTAGCTGTTTGACCGCGTTAGGTAAAGCCGCAAAAAAGCACGCCGCGCGTGGTTGGTTTGACCGCGTTTTTGTACAGCGTAAATCCTACAGCGGCCGGTTTTCGCAGCTTTACCTTGGCAATACCGATCGGCCGGCGGGCAGTTTTGGCGTTAGCGTGAGCAAGCGAATTTGTCCCTCGGCAGTATCACGAAACTATGCGAAACGAGTGCTGCGTGCCTGGTATCAGTCCCATCGCGCGCAGTTTGAAGGCCAAGACGTGGTGATTCGCGTGCGGCGCGAATACGATGCGCGTGAATTTGCGGCGGTCCAACAGGAATTGAATAAGCTTCTAAGCCGTGTTCGATGATGGCGCGAATTCTGCAATTTTTTCTGTCGGTGTATCGCGTCGCCTTCAGCCCTTTTCTGGGCCGTAACTGCCGCTTTTTCCCGAGTTGTTCCGACTATGCTAGCGAAGCATTGTCGCGCCACGGTGCCGCGCGCGGTTCCTGGCTTGCCGTGAAACGCATCACCCGTTGCCATCCTTGGCATCCCGGTGGTTTCGACCCCGTTCCTTAAGTTTTGAAAAATATGGAAACCCAACGCCTCGTCGCCCTGTTTGTTTTTTTCTTCTCCGGTTTTTTGCTGTGGACTGCTTGGCAAAAACAGTATATGCCGCTGCCCGCGCCGACCACGGCAAGTCAGCCGGCCGGCGCGAACAATGTGCCGGCCCGCACCAACCAAGCGGGCGCAGCGGCGACCAGTGTACCGGGTACAACGATCGCGGCGGCTCCTGAGGTCGGCTCTCTGACTCGTGGAGATCGGGTGCGAGTGGTTACTGACTTATTGATTGCCGAAATCGATAGCAACGGCGGTGATCTACGTCATGTGGAGTTGATTAAACATAAGTCGTCGGAAGATAAGTCGCGAAACCTGACGTTATTCAACGACGGCACGCCGCAGATTTCTGTCGCGCAATCGGGTTTAATCGGCGTGGGGCTACCCAACCATAAAAGCGTTTTTAAGGCTGACGCGAGTGCTTACGAACTTCAGCAAGGTAAGGACTCACTGACGGTAACGCTGATTAGCCAAGCCACAGATGGCGCAGCAGTAACCAAACATTACACGTTTCACCGCGGCACTTACGTGGTCGACGTCAACTTTGACATCGAAAACAAAGGGACGGCTACCATTTCGCCGGACGCCTATTTCCAGTTCTATCGCTACGGCGAGGCACCGTCGACCAGCCTGTTTGGCATCAGCACCTTTGCCGGTCCGGCGGTGTATACCGAAGAAAAAAAGTTCCAGAAGATTGGCTATCCCGACATCGACAAAGGCAAGCTTGACTACCCGCAAACAAGTAAAGACGGCTGGCTGGCGATGTTGCAGCATTATTTCGTCGCCGCTTGGCTACCCAAGAACGGCGCAGAACGCGAGTTCTTCACCAAGAAAGTAGGGGAGAAACTTTACACGGCCGGTGTGGTGGTGCCTACGGGGGTGATCGCGCCCGGTGCGAAGGGATCGATTTCGGTGCCGCTTTACGTCGGTCCGCAAGAAGTAGAAAAGCTCGCCAAGCTTGCGCCGGGCCTTGATCTGACAATCGACTACGGCTGGCTGACGATCATCGCCGCGCCGCTGTTTAAGGTACTGTCCTTCATTCATGGCTGGGTCGGTAACTGGGGCATTGCGATTATTTTGCTAACGATGTTGATCAAGCTGCTGTTCTTTCCGCTGTCCGCCGCGAGTTATAAGTCCATGGCGAAAATGAAAGTCCTGGGCCCGAAGTTGCAAAAATTGAAAGAGCAACACGGCGACGACAAAGCAAAAATGAATCAGGCGATGATGGAGTTATACAAAACCGAGAAGGTGAATCCCCTCGGCGGCTGTCTGCCGATCGTGATTCAAATTCCGGTGTTTATCTCGCTTTACTGGGTGCTGCTCGCCGCCGTTGAATTGCGTCACGCGCCGTTCTTCGGCTGGATTAAGGATCTTTCCGCCGCCGATCCGTTCTACATTTTGCCGGTGTTGATGGGCGCGACGATGTTTTTGCAGACCAAACTTAATCCGACGCCGCCGGATCCGATCCAGGCCAAGATCATGCTTTACATGCCGCTGGTGTTTTCGGTGATGTTCCTATGGTTCCCGGCGGGCCTGGTGCTGTATTGGACCGTAAACAATTTGCTGTCGATTTGGCAACAGTGGCAGATTAACCGCATGACTGAGCAGGCCGCTGCGGCGCCGAAAGGCAGTGGTAAACGCTGACACCATCGCGGCCATCGCCACTGCGGCGGGCCGCGCCGGTATTGGTGTTGTGCGAGTTTCCGGTAACGGGCTCGGCGAATTCGCCAAAAAGCTTCTCGGAAAAATCCCAACGCCGCGTCACGCGACCCTCGCGAAATTTCGCGACACCCGCGACGAATTAATCGACCAAGGCATCGCGCTATATTTCCCCGCACCGGCGTCCTACACTGGCGAAGATGTGCTGGAGCTGCATGGCCACGGCGGCGATGCGGTGTTGCGATCGCTGTTGCAGCGTTGCTTGGAACTCGGCGCGCGCATGGCGCAGCCGGGCGAATTTACCCAACGCGCTTTTTTGAACGACAAACTCGATTTAGCGCAAGCCGAATCGGTCGCCGACTTAATCGACGCCGCGACGACGGAAGCGGCCAAAAGCGCTGCGCGCTCGCTGTCGGGCGAGTTTTCCAATCACGTTCACGCGCTGGTCATTGAGCTGATCGACCTGCGCATGCTGGTCGAAGCGACCTTGGATTTTCCCGAAGAAGACATCGATTTTCTTCAAGCGGCGAATGCATACGGTCGTCTCGACGCCATCGAAGAAAAATTGAAGTTAGTGTTCACTGCCGCGAAACAAGGTAGCTTGCTTAGGTCAGGAATCCAAGTCGCGATCATCGGCCGGCCGAACGCAGGCAAATCGAGCCTGCTTAATCAACTCGCCGGCGAGCCGCTGGCCATCGTTACCGAGATCCCCGGCACAACCCGCGATCCGGTGCGGGCACCGATTCAAATCGACGGCGTGCCGTTACATATTGTCGATACAGCTGGTTTGCGCAACACTGACGATATCGTTGAACGCCTCGGCGTTGAGCGCAGTTGGGCGGCGGCGGAGCAGGCGAGCATTGTGTTGCATGTGATTGATGCCACTCTAGGCGTGACGGAGGAGGATGAAATCATTCGCCAGCGGCTCGGCGAACGTACGGTTATCCGCGTGTTTAACAAGATTGATTTAGGCGGCAAAAAAAGCGCAGAAATACAATTCTCATCGGACCTAGCAATATCCGCTAAAACCGGTCAAGCGATTGAAAGCCTAAAGGCGCGGTTGTTGCAAGCCGCCGGCTGGGAGCCTAGCGGAGAAGGTATTTTTGCGGCGCGTGAACGCCACATCCGCGCACTTACAAAAGCCCAGACTTATGTAACTGCGGCGCGCGAACACCGGATGCAACTGGAACTTTGCGCCGAGGAATTACGCGGCGCGCAGCACGCCCTCAGTTCTATTACCGGAGAATTCACCGCTGACGATCTACTGGGCGAAATTTTCTCGCGGTTTTGTATCGGAAAATGAATCTAATGCCTGCCCTGGACGGCGCGTGGATATTGGGCCTCCAGGCATGCTAAGCCGCGCGGCAAGCGGGGTGCGCTTGCTGGCGCGATTCATTTTACGCATTGTTTGGAACCTGTTTCGTTCGGTAATCCTGTAGAATTCCATTTTTGCCTGGGCGGTGTTTCACGTGAAACATAGCGAGGCGGCAAGAGCGAGATCGAGCGCATTTCATGAATTTCCCCAACACATTTGATGTGATTGTCATCGGCGGCGGCCATGCCGGCACCGAGGCGGCGCTCGCTGCGGCGCGCATGGGGCGCAAGACTTTATTGCTGACGCATAGCATCGAAACGCTTGGGCAAATGTCGTGCAATCCATCGATCGGCGGAATTGGCAAGGGCCATCTTGTTAAAGAAGTAGACGCTCTCGGTGGCGCGATGGCCGCGGCGGCGGACGAAGCGGGAATTCAGTTTCGGATTTTGAACGCGAGCAAGGGTCCGGCGGTTCGCGCGACGCGTGCCCAGGCTGATCGCGTGCTTTATCGCCAAGCGATTCGCGGGCGCTTGGAGCGGCAGCCGAATTTGTGGCTGTTCCAACAAGCGGTCGATGATTTGTTGTTGGAGGGCGATCGCGTCTCGGGCGTGGTGACCCAGGTTGGCCTGACGTTCATGGCGCGCGCTGTGGTATTGACGGCAGGTACATTCCTAGCGGGATTGATTCACGTTGGGCTCAATAATTATCGCGGCGGTAGGGCGGGGGATGCGCCGGCGCTAACCTTGGCTGAACGTTTGCGCGAACTCAAGCTCCCGGTTGGCCGGCTTAAAACCGGCACGCCGCCGCGCATTGACGGCAAGTCACTCGACTATAGCGTGATGACCGAGCAGCCGGGCGACGATCCGAGGCCGGTATTCTCTTTTATGGGGAATCGCGCGCAACATCCGCGCCAAGTTCCGTGTTGGATTACTCACACCAACGCCCAAACCCACGAGATTATTCGCGGCGGGCTGGATCGCTCGCCGATGTTCACCGGCGTGATCGAAGGCGTCGGGCCGCGCTACTGCCCGTCGATCGAGGACAAGATTCATCGTTTCGCGGGCAAGGAAAGCCACCAAATTTTCGTTGAACCGGAAGGGCTGACCACGGATGAGATTTACCCAAATGGCATTTCCACCAGCTTGCCGTTTGATGTGCAATACGAATTGGTGCGCTCGATTCGCGGTTTTGAGAACGCGCATATCACGCGGCCGGGCTACGCGATCGAGTACGATTATTTTGATCCGCGCGCTCTGAAACATTCGCTGGAAACTAAGTCGATTAACGGCCTGTTTTTCGCCGGCCAGATCAACGGAACCACTGGTTACGAAGAAGCTGCCGCGCAAGGCTTGCTCGCAGGAATCAACGCGGCGCGCCTGGTTAGCGGCGAAGAATCCTGGTGTCCGCGACGCGACCAAGCCTACCTTGGTGTGTTGGTCGATGATTTGATCAGCCGCGGTGTCAGCGAGCCATACCGGATGTTCACCAGTCGCGCCGAATATCGTTTGCAACTGCGCGAAGATAACGCCGATCTGCGCTTGACGGAAATCGGGCGAAATCTCGGCTTGGTCGACGATGGCCGCTGGAATGCGTTTTGCACCAAGCGCGATGCCGTCGCTAAAGAAATGGAGCGCCTGAAAACAACGTGGATCAACCCACGCATGGTTTCACGTGAAACATCTCAGGCGATTCTTGGCCAGGAAATCGAGCGCGAATATACTCTTGCGGATTTGTTGCGCCGCCCCGCGGTAACGTACGGTTCGCTGATGACATTATCCGGTGCCGGTGAAACAGTCGCCGATCCGATTGTCGCGGAGCAGGTCGAAATTCAAACCAAATATCAAGGTTACATCGACCGCCAGCAGGATGAAGTTGCACGCCAACTCGACAACGAAACTCTGCGCTTACCGCAGCAAATCGACTATGCATCGGTGCGCGGCCTTTCGCGGGAAGTGCAGCAGAAGCTCAATACGCAGCGGCCGGAAACCTTGGGCGCGGCGTCGCGCATTTCCGGCGTTACGCCTGCTGCAATGTCGTTGTTACTGGTGCATCTGAAACGGGGCTTTGAGCGTGATAAAACCGAGCGAAAATCTGCGTGAGTTTGACGCAAAGGCTTGATGACGGGCTGGTCGAGTTCGGCATTGTGTTAAGCGACGGCGCGCAAGATCGCTTGATGAAGTATCTCGGGCTGATCGAAAAATGGAACAAAGTGCATAACTTAACCGCGATTCGCGATCCCGAGCAAATGCTGGCGCACCATTTATTGGATAGTTTGGCGGTTTTGCCGCATCTGGGCGCGGCGAAACGCTTGGCCGATATCGGCAGCGGCGCGGGTTTGCCGGGGATTCCGCTGGCGATTGCGCTACCAGACTTGGCCGTGACCTTGGTCGATAGCAGTCACAAGCGCCAAGCATTCCAGCAGCAATGTAAGGCCGAATTACGCTTGAGCAATGTTACGGCGATTCATTCGCGCGTCGAGGATTTCAAAACGGAACAGGGTTACGACATTGTGATTTCCCGCGCTTTTTCCGATTTGGCGGAATTTGTAGCCGTGTCGCGCCATCTTTGTGCGCCCGGCGGCGAGCTATTCGCGATGAAGGGATTGCATCCGTTTGAGGAAATAGCCAAGTTGCCGAATGATGTGCGAGTCCGGGAAGTGATGCAATTGCAGGTTCCAGGACTCGGCGCCACGCGCCACTTACTTGCCATTAAGGTCAACTGATGGCGAGAATTATCGCGGTCGTAAACCAAAAAGGCGGCGTCGGAAAAACCACGACCAGCGTCAATCTTGCGGCGAGCCTAGCGGCGTTAAACCGGCGCATTTTGTTAGTTGACCTCGATCCGCAAGGTAACGCCACGATGGGTAGCGGCATTGAAAAAAACCGTCTGTCGCATTCGGTTTATTCGGTTCTTCTTGGGCAAAGCGAAGTGGAAACGGCGAAGCAGGAATCGCCGTCGGGCAAGTTCGATGTGCTGCCGGCGAATCGCGAGCTAGCCGGTGCGGAAATTGAACTGGTCGACGTTCAACAACGCGAAAGCCGGCTCAAAGCGGCGCTGATCGGGCTGGAACCGCAATACGATTACATCATTATCGATTGCCCGCCGGCGTTAAATTTGCTGACCGTCAATGCCTTGACGGTCGCGCATGCTGTCTTGATCCCGATGCAGTGCGAATACTATGCGCTCGAAGGATTGAGCGATCTGGTGCAGACCTTGAAGAAAGTACGCGCTCACTTAAATCCCATTCTGGAGATTGAAGGATTGCTGCGAACTATGTTCGATCCGCGTAATTCTCTTGCGCAACAGGTCTCGGCACAACTGGAACAACATTTCGGCGCTAAGGTTTATCGAACCGTGATTCCGCGCAATATCCGGCTCGCCGAAGCGCCGAGTTATGGCAAGCCGGTGATGTATTTCGACCCGAATTCAAAGGGCGCGCAAGCCTATCAAGCGCTCGCCGCCGAGATGCTTGAGCGATCCGACAATCAAAAAAAGGAAATCGAAACCAATGGCCAAACCACTTAAAGGCCTCGGCCGCGGGCTCGATGCCTTGCTGATGGGTGCCGATCTGTCGGAGTCGACGCCGGCGAACGACACGCCACAAAGCCTGCGGATCGATCGCATGCGGCCGGGCAAATATCAGCCGCGCGCGGGCATGAATCCGGAAGCGCTGAACGAATTGGCCGATTCGATTCGGGCGCAGGGGATTTTGCAGCCCATTTTGGTACGGCCTATCGCCGATGGGCAATACGAGATCGTCGCCGGTGAGCGCCGTTGGCGCGCCGCGCGAATTGCCGGCCTGACCAGCGTGCCCGTTGCCGTTCGCGAAATCGCAGACGACGCAGCGCTGGCGGCTGCATTGATTGAAAACATTCAGCGCGAAAATTTGAATCCGTTGGAGGAAGCTGCCGGCATTGCGCGCCTGATCGAAGAATTTGGCATGACGCATGAAATCGCCGCTAAAGCTGTGGGTCGTTCGCGCACCGCCGTAACGAATCTACTGCGCTTACTCAACTTAGCGCAGCCGGTTCGAGAGTTATTGCTTTCTAATCAGATAGATATGGGGCATGCGCGGGCATTGCTGGCGGTTTCCAGCATGAAGCAAGCGGAAATCGCGCACCACGTGGTAAAGTCCCGTCTTTCGGTGCGGCAGACCGAAGCGCTAGTGACCCGAAGCCAAAATTCGGACACTAAACCGTCGGCAATCGTCGACCGCGATGTGTTGCGTTTGCAAGAAGAATTGGCGGATAAGCTCGGAACCGCAGTACAAATCCGCGCCAGTAAATCCGGTCAAGGGAGTATTAAGCTTTCGTTTCAAAATCTAACGGAATTGGATCGATTGCTGGCCAAGCTACGCAATTGATGCGCTGCCGCATGAACGTCGTTGACGAACGACGCCGTTCATCATAGAATCGCAGGGTTTGCTCGGGCAGTGCCGTTGTGGTCATTATTAAAAGTAAAGCAATACGCACTGTCCTTCGGTGGCAAATTTACGTCACCCTCGCTTTAACCATCCTGGCATTTTTTTGGAAGGGCGTCCACCCTGGCATCTCCACTTTGTTGGGTGGTGGTGTTAACGTAATAGCCGGTGTGGCGTACGGATTTATGGCTTCCCGTGGGAATCCTCGATCCGCGGGAGGCACGTTGAGAATTCTCATGCGGGCCGAATCAACAAAAATCACCCTTATCGTCCTTCAACTGTGGGCGGTATTAACGATGTATAAAGACATCGCCGTGATTGGTTTTTTTTCGGCGTTCATTATTACCGTACTCATTTTTAGTTTGGCATTATTTGCTAGCGACAAATAGGAAATAGAATAACGATGGCTTCAGGTCACCTACCTACTCCCACCGAGTATATCGAGCATCACCTCGCCTTTATGAAACACCCGTTCGGCGGCGGTTCATTTTGGACCATCCACGTCGATACCATGGTGATGTCGCTGATCTGCGGCATTATCGGTTTTGGTTTTCTCTACATGATCACACGCAAGGCGAGCGCCGGTGTGCCGAGCAAGTTGCAGGCTTTCGCCGAATTGACCTTCGACTTCGTCGACGAGCAAGTGCGCGGTATGTTCCATGGCGATCGTCGTTTTATCGCGCCGCTGGCGCTGACGGTATTCGTTTGGGTGTTGCTGATGAATGCGATGGACTTTTTGCCCATCGACATCATGGCGTGGATTTACCACAACGTATTCCACCTCGAAAAATGGCGCAGCGTGCCGACCAGCGATATCAACACCACGTTTGCGTTGGCGCTTAGCGTGTTCGGCCTGATGATTTTCTATACGATCAAAGTCAAAGGCCTCGGCGGTTGGATGCACGAATTATTTTGCGCGCCGTTCGGCAACAATCCTTTTCTTTGGATATTCAATTTCTTGTTCAACATGATTGAATACATTTCCAAGCCGCTGTCACATTCGTTGCGTTTATACGGCAACATGTATGCCGGTGAAATCATATTCTTGTTGCTCGGCGTTTTTGCGTCGACCGGCGTCGTCGGCATGCTGCTAGGTGGCGTGCTCGGTGCAGGCTGGGCTATTTTCCATATTCTGATCGTTGCGCTTCAGGCTTTCATTTTCATGATGCTGACCGTCGTGTATTTGTCGATGGCGCACGAGAGTCATTAATTTTTTAATCGGTAATTATTTCAACTTTAAGTTCAAAGCAAAGGAAGGAAGTAACGTGGATAAATTAGCACTGTTAGCAAACATTCAAGGCTTCACCGCAATCGGTATTGGCCTCATCATCGGTCTCGGCGCCGCCGGCGCTTGTATCGGCGTGGGCATTATGTGTAGCCGTTTTCTGGAAGGCGCCGCGCGCCAACCGGAGTTGATGCCGCAACTGCAAGCCAAGGTATTTTTGTTGCTTGGTTTAATCGACGCGTCGTTCATTATCGGCGTCGGTCTTGCGATGTTGTTCGCGTTTGGTAATCCGCTACTCGCCGTTATCCAGTCGGCCCCTTAAACTTTTCTTTTGGGTGTCTGAATGGACATTAATTTAACGATAATCGGCCAGGCGATCGCATTCGCGATATTCGTTTGGTTCACGGCTAAGTTTGTGTGGCCGCCGTTGATGACAGCCATCGAGAATCGCCAAAAAGCGATTGCCGATGGACTTGCCGCAGCGGAAAAAGGCAAACTCGAATTGGCGAACGCCGATAAGAAAACCGTCGAAGTATTAGGCGAAGCGCGCGGGCGTGCTAATGACATCATTTCCTCCGCGGAAAAACGCGCGGCGCAAATGATCGACGAGGCGAAAGTCGCGGCGCGCAGCGAAGGTGATCGAATCGTCGCTAGCGCCAAAGCCGAAGTCGACCAAGAAGTGTTTCGCGCGAAAGAATCCTTGCGCGATCAGGTCGCTAAGTTGGCCGTCAGTGGCGCAGAGAAAATCTTGCGCCGCGAAGTCAATGCGCAGACTCACGCCGATCTGCTGACACAGTTGAAGCAGGAGCTGTGATCGAACATGGCTGAAGTTACGACGCTGGCGCGGCCTTACGCCGAAGCGATTTTTAAGTTAGCGGATCAAGCGAATTCGTTGGGCAATTGGTCGGCGACGTTGGAGCGCTTAAGCACCGCGGCGGCGCAATCGAATGTCCGCGATGCGATCGGCGATCCTAAAACGACGACATCGGATCTGGTCGAACTGTTCGGCGGCGTGGTTGATCTCGGCACAGCGGAAGTCAAAAACTTCTTAACGCTGCTCGGCGACAACGGCCGTTTGACCTTGCTGCCGCAAATTCGCACCCTGTTCGAAGAAATGAAACATCGACGCGAAGGTGTGCTCGAGGCGGAAATTACCAGCGCGTTCCCGATGGAAGATTTGCAACTCGGCACGCTGGTCGGCCATCTCGAAGCAAAATACAAGCGCAAGATCCAGCCCCACGTAAGCGTGGACAAAGAACTCATAGGCGGCGTCAAAATCGTCATTGGTGACGAAGTGATCGACGCCTCCGTACGCGGCAAGCTGCAGCACATGGCTACCGCGTTGACCACTTAAAGTTGTAGGAGAAAGCATGCAGCAACTGAACCCCTCCGAAATCAGCGAACTGATCAAGGCAAAGATTCAAAACCTCGCGCTGTCTGCCGACGTGCGCAATCAAGGTACGGTCGTGTCGGTGACCGACGGTATCTGCCGCATTCACGGCCTGTCGGACGCGATGCAAGGCGAGATGTTGGAATTCCCGAATAATACGTTTGGCCTGGCGCTAAACCTGGAGCGCGATTCCGTCGGCTCGGTGGTATTGGGCGAGTACGAACACATTTCCGAAGGCGATACCGTTAAAGCAACGGGCCGTATTCTCGAAGTGCCGGTCGGCCCGGAGTTAATCGGACGTGTTGTAAATTCCCTAGGTCAGCCGATCGACGGTAAGGGCCCAATCAACGCGAAATTGACGGACGTGATCGAGAAGGTCGCACCGGGCGTTATCGCGCGTAAATCCGTTTCGCAGCCGGTGCAAACCGGTTTGAAATCTATCGACGCCATGGTGCCGGTCGGACGCGGACAACGCGAGTTGATCATCGGTGATCGCCAAACCGGAAAGACCGCGGTTGCGGTTGACACCATCATCAACCAGAAGGGCAAAGACCTTTTCTGTATCTATGTCGCGGTTGGCCAGAAGGCTTCTACTGTTGCGAACGTGGTGCGAAAGCTCGAAGAATACGGGGCGATGGCTTATACCATCGTGGTCGCGGCAACT
>JANOLP010000085.1:0-26574 GCA_031419835.1 Pseudomonadota bacterium
TGTCCGATGCGTTCCGCTGCTTGGCTTTTGTTGCCAAACAGTCGCTTAACTTTATCCTCAATGGCGAGCCGATGCCCCATCGGGAATCGCGCATGAAATAGGTGCAATTTGTCGTTCGGGATATGGTCTTTTAAAGCTTGATAGGCTAAACGCGCTTCAGTAACAGTGTTACGTATCCAGCATACCGCTTTGCCACGCTCAGACACATTAAGAATTTTTTCAACAACCGCTTCCTCGCTGCCTAGCCAAGCTATCTCCACGCGACGCTTGAGGTGGGGGCGGGTTTGGCAGTGATGGTTGTTTACTGTGTTGCAACCAATCTGGGTCGCCAAAGGGTAGCGCATATCGCAAGCAAGTGTTGCTGGTTCTTGTGCAGGAGCTAAACCCTTTTGAAAAGCGCGGACAAATTTTGTGCGTAGAACTGAGGGTAAAGTCGCTGTCAGCACAATCGCACTGCCACCTTGCCTTGCATGAAAGTGCAGCAATCTTTCCAATAAGTGGCTCGTATAGGGATCGTAGGCGTGTGCTTCATCCACCACCAGTACTTTGTATGCAAGACCAAATAATCGCAGTGACTGGTGCTTAACCGGCAATGCCGCCATCAATGCCTGATCCAGTGTACCCACCCCCACATCAGCGAGTGTCGATTTTTTATGGCTATCCGCCAACCACGCCGCGCATTGCGCGCTGGCTGGGACATCTTCACCGGATTTATCATGCGGATCATAGGCATCGATTTCGTCTGGCGATTCCGGCAACACGCTGTCAGCAAAACCATCCATCAAATTACGTGCGCCATGCGCCAGTACCAACGAAGGCGTTGCGTCTTGCGCAAACAATCTACGATAGGTTTTGCTGACACGTTCATACATCTGGTTGGCGGTTGCCATGGTAGGCAGGGCAATATATGCCCCCCGCGCCTTGCCTGCGGCCATCAGGCGATTTACCAGAATCAGCGCGGCTTCGGTCTTGCCGGCCCCGGTCACGTCTTCCAGCAAAAAAAGTTGCGGCTCCTCCAGCAAGGGAACTTCATGGGCATATTGTTGCAAAGGCGTGGGTACTTTTAGGTAATCAAATAATGACTGAGGAGCCAACGCTGGTGCAGGCATATTAAGCATAAGACCGGATATTTTCACGGCATGGCAGGCTGCCGGTAAAGCAACTTGCATCCAGTATTCGGGTAGCGGCATGGACGCGATGTGATACTTGAAGAAATTCTGATTTGATCCCAACCAGTCGGCAATCACTGCAAGGCCAGCAAGTTGCCAAGAGTAGGCTTTTATCGCATCACGATGAGCTTTGGTCAGCTTGGGTAAATTTAGCTTATCAAGTAGGAATAGATCAGCCATCACCTGAGTAAATTGCAGCGCGGTAGCCACATCCTGCGGCAAGAAGCAGTCAGCGATATCCAGTCCGTTTCCCGCATATTCTTTGGGCGGTTTACCATGATGGCCGACAGTGCTTTTAATCCAATGTTCCCAAAAACTATCGTCTGAATTTGGTATGCCACATTGCCCGCGCAACTCGATCCAAGCAATCCAGCCAAGTGTATCGTGACGCTCAGAATAAGGTTTAAACAGCTTGGGATTGTGTGCGTCCGTTACAATCGGCAAATCTGGTCGTAATAACTGGAATGCGCGAGCAAACTTGCCAAGATCATGCAATGCTATAAAGAAAAGCAACAGATTTTTGATTTCATCTGCCTTTATTCCTAACTCTTTTGCAAGCGGCCTCAAATCATAAATATGGTTATCAACCATTGCTGCCGCCACCGCCGCCACATCCAAGCAGTGGTAAGGCAGAGGATGAAATTGTGCCCCGGTATCGCTGGCGGGTTTTGCTTTCCCCCAGTATTGAAAAATTCCCGCTTGCTCCAACTTTGGCATTGCCGATTCCTGTCAACGACTTGAGTGAACTGCCATTTTGCACGCTCTGACTATCAAGACGCGATAGTCAGAACCTAGTCTGGTCACGGACGGTTATATGCGGTTAGCGCTTGGTTCAAGCGCGCCTTAACGCCGTCCCGCAATGTATCGGGGGATACGACTTAAACCTCCGCCCCATGCCTCATGATATCCATGACAAGCTCTCTTTCATCACGGTACGGAATCCGCAACTCATTCCGCCCATCCGTAAGAAATTGCCCGACCTGTCGCGAATGCCAGCTTTCGCCTTGCCGTGCAAGCGCAAGCACCGCCGTATCATCGACTCCACAATGAGGATTCGGCAATCGACAGAACGTCATGCGCCGACGCACGCATCGCAGCAACAGATGGCGCGGGAAAATTTTCGTTAGCTATTTTGATATTGCATCCTTCACCACGTGCTTTCAATTCGCGACATCACGTTTGATGGTTTCGGTGAAGGGCGGCTAGGAGGTATCGCCGATATAAGAAAAATGACTCGTCATGGCTTACACGAGTTCGATGCGGAGCGAGCGGCCAACTGCCGTCGCTGCGCGGCGCAAGGTGTCGAGCGTCACCGATTGAATCGACGGATCAAACAGCCTATCGAGTTGGCGGCGGCTGGTCTTCATCCGCGCGGCCATAGCGCTTTTGGTGAGCCCCTGCTCTTTCATCGCGGCGGCGAGTTGGTCGGCAATCATGTCCTTGATCGCGTGATCCTCGCACGCTTCCAGCAAACCCTGCTCTGCAAGGAAATCGTCGAAAGTCTCTTGGCTCACACTGCCTTTCTTACGTTGCGCCATCATGTCACCTCTCGTTTGCGTTTAAGGGCCAGGGCAATGTCTGCTTGCGGCACCTTCTGCGTCTTCTTGATGAAGCCGTGCAGTAAGATCATGTGACCCTCGCCCATGCAGAAGATCACCCGCGCAATCCGATTGCTGTCGAGGTCGCTGCGGACTTCCCACATGCCGTGCCCTAGCGGCGCACAGTGGGGATGACCGAGCGGCCATCCGAATTCGACTTTCTAATTGTCCTTACCGATCGTGTGACGGTCGGCATTGGACATTTCCAAAATCCATTCGCGCACAGGCTTACGGCCCGCCGACGTCACATAGAACCGTGCCGACAGTTTTTTTGTGCGATCAATCATTGAAAATAGTGTGCCAAAATTGGCGCATTTTTGCAAGTTGTATTTTGGGACTTTTGCAAACAACAGTGTTCGAAACCATAATCGTTGGAATGCGTATGGCGGTATAGCGGATCATTTGTCTTTTGGTCGATTGTATTGCGCAATCGCGCGTTGAAGTTGTCCATGCACCGCAACGCAAAGCGCGTCAGGTGAAATTACTTCAACCGCTGCGCCGTGCCGCAAATTGTCCATGATCAATTCTCTATCATCACGGTACGGAATCCGCAATTCATACCGCCCATCAGTAAGGAATTGCCCGCTCGGCTCCGGATGCGACCGCTCGTCCGCCACCCAGCGCGCGCGTTCTGCCGAGAAGCGCAGCACCGCCGTTTTGTTGTTGCCGGCAAAGATGCCGTAGCTGCTGGCGCAGTGGTCATTCAGATCTTTTTCGGAGACATCGTCTGCATTTTCGCTCAATTCCGTAACGGATTTGGCTCGGTCGACCGCGAAGCTGCGCAGCCCTGGCAACTCATAGGTACCGCCGTCCGCGGTGGTTTCGTAGTAATAGCCGTTAGGTTCATCGTCGTGCTTGAGCGGCGCACCGAGAACGTCGCGCAAGATCCGTATCAGCCGGAAGATCGTTGACTCGGAACATTCGAGCTTTCGCGCTAAGTCCGCGCGGCTGACGGGTACGCGATGTTCGCGCAAGACGTTGTGAAGTTGATAGATGCGATCGAATTTGTCCACGGTGTCTCCCTAACATTCGGACTTGTCTTGACGCAGCGATTGTGCCGTGCGGTTCTGTGAATTCCGTCCCAGGTCGGTGGTGGGCGGTGCAATAGGTTAAACGAAAAACCGTGGAGCGGGAATTATTCGACTATTGCTGTACCGACGTTGATGTGATCTAACGCGCGAACGACCAAACCAGGAGCCGCACGGATATTGGCTCGTGGCGCGGCATGCCTGAAGCGGCAAGCGGGGTAAGCGTCTCGGGCACCCCCGTTAAGAAATTATGCCTAGAAGAAATACCTTACTTCGGCGAAGATGCCACGATTTTTATTTTGGCTTCCATAGGACGTTTTCTCTGACCCGCCAAAATATTCGAATCCGCCGATTAGCTTAATGCTATCGCTGTAGGCGTAGACCATTTTCGGCCGAATTAAATAGCCGACGCGATTCAGTAGCACGCTGCCGGCAATCTCGCCATCCAGGGTTTCATTGAACCATTTTTTCGCAACGCGCAAAGTCAATCCATATTGTAGTTTGTCGTATTGATTACTAATGATCGAGTTTTGCACGGCGAACGGTTGTATCGCCGGATTGGAGATGTCCTCGGGATTGGAATAGTGACTAACTCGCCGCGCGAACAGTTGCGTGTTGATCGTTAGATTATCTTCGAAAGAACGCTCGACACCAAAGACACCATACCAATGAGAATTTTTGATGTCGGGGTTGCCACCGTCGTTATCTTCGGTGCGGGTGTACGCGATTTCCGTGGCGAGGCGATAGGCGCCGAGCGTTGTTGCTGCGTCTGCGCCCAGAACGCGGGGGTGGTTATTGCGAAATTTCGCGATGAGATCTCCGTTAGTAGCAACGCCGCCAAAACTTATATCCGGCGTTAGCTCAAAGCCATCAAAATAGGAAACCGACCAATCGATAGATTTGCCCGATTGATCCAGTTTTAGCGCCCATTGGCGCGCGCCGTCAGGCGTATCTTTATCGACCGAAATGCCAGGCTGATCGGGAATCGCAAAGACATGCGAGCGGAACATCGGTAGCCAGACACCCGTGAGGCTCATCGATGAATTGATATTCCAACTGACTTTGGCTGCGACTGAACCGAATCGATCTTCATCGGTCTCTGGCGCTAGCAACGTAAAATCACGCGGCGTCAGGTTATCGGTCGGATTGAAACGATCGGCGCGGCCCCAGGCAATGATCTGCTTGCCGAAACGAAAATCCCAATCGCCGGCACGGCCTTCCACATAAGCTTCACGAAAGCGGCTGGTGTTTTTGCGCGTGTCGAATGGATCTTCTCGATTCCAATGACCTTCAACAAATATTCCCCAATTGTTGACGAGCTTGCGATCGAGCTTCAGCCAAGCCGAAACATTGGGGATGTGCTTTTCGTCATCGGAGCGGCGATTGGAATACCAATAGGCGCCGCGCAACGAGCCCGTGATGCCCCAATCGTGGAGTTCTTCTTTCATTCCGGCGAAGCCGGTACGCGGCACATCCGTTTTTACCTCGGGAATCATCGGCGGTCCGGCAGGAACCATCGGTGGTTCGGCATCTTCCGCGCCGAGCGCGAACGACGCGCCGACGATCATTCCGAGTCCAAACAAACTACGCAGCGCATGTCGAATCAAGTCGACATAGGAATTAGATATTTGCACGGGGCTCCAATCGCTATTGTTGTTCCATGTAACGGGTCGTGAAAAAATCATCCTTCACACCGATGTTGAATTTGAGGTCGTCAGTATAAATGTGCGTAGTGTGCTCGGTTTGGACATTTTTTACCGTTAACTCGCCCGTTAGCCACTTGCCCTTAGCTGCGTCGACATTCCTGAAACGTCCAAAGCGAGATTCCTTAACCAATTCGCTTGCTTCGTCGTACTGCATACCCTTGAGAGTAACGAAGTTATCTTTTTGGATCCAGTTGACGCGCTTAGAATAACCTGAATTGCCCTTGACTGTCGCGTCGCGCGGCAAGGATTCGATGACGTAGGCCATTTTCCCGTCAACTTCTTCCTCTTTGATCAGTTTGTGGCTCCACTCGTTGACCTTATGGCCGATCACATCGCCGTAGGAAAAGTCGGTTCCGACAAAACTATCTTTTTTATTACTCGACACAAGACGGCGCACTTTTTTAATGCTGGGCAGGTAAATCCAAATGTCGTCGTCTTTATCGGAATGCTCGCTCAATAACGAGACTGTACCTTTTACGTCGGCTGGCTCAAGAAAGCGCGTCATGCGCTTGTTGTCGACGCCGTTCGGCTCGAGCTTGGTGACGCCGGCGGTTTTACGTACGCGCTTTTGTCCCGACTTATTCGTCAATGTCATCGTGGTTTGCGTTGTCGTATCAGCGATTTTTGCAACCATGAAGTTCTTCTCCATGATTTCCACCGGCGTGATCGCATAGGCGGAATTCGATTGACTGACGGCCAATACAGCAACGACGGCAACGGCAATGGTAGTCGCCGCAGCGGGGGATAACTTCATAGTCTTAGCTCCATTAAAAATAAATTTCGGTCGGAATTTTAATACCAGCGCAGGCATAACGGTCAACGCTGCCGTTACGCTGACTAGCATCGCGGTTCCTATCAGTAGCGCGTTCCACGTGTGCGGATAGTAGCCGCGCGAGAACGCTTGCACCGCGTAGCCGCCCGCAACGGCCGAGGCGACGAACAAGCACGCCTTGCCAGCGGTGCGCATTACGTTACGGAAAGCTTGATTTTCGTCGATGCCTTTGGCTAATTCTTCGCGCAGACGGAACAGCATATAAATGGCGTAGTCCGCGCCAATACCGATCGCCAGTGCCGACGTCAGTGCTGTCGGAACATTTAGACGCAATCCGAGCAAACCCATCAAGCCGACGTTAATAATCACCGAGAGCAGCAACGGTGTAATTACCAACAATCCGGCCGCGAGCGAGCGGAACACGAGCGAGGCGACGACAAATACCACCGACGCGATTTGAACAACGTTCAGGATCTTATCTTTCACAATCACCTCGGTAATCGCCGCACTTTGCGCAACGCTGCCGCCGACGTTTACCTTGATGTTCGGCGGGAAGGTTTTTTCGGCGAAGGCCTTGGTTTGATCCCAAAACTTGCGCATTTCCAGCGTGCTGTCGCTATGACTAAAGACCACCATATTGGCCAGGCGATAGTCGTAATCGACGTAAGGATCAAAGTCGCCCGGCTCACCAGACATCGAATACAGCAACAAATATTCCGCAATAGTTTCCTGCTTATCGGGAATTTTGAAGAACGCCGGATCGTCGCCATTCATGGATTGATTCATGCGCTTAATGAATTCGGCGATCGATATGACCTTGCCGATATTCGGTTGTTTGGCGACGAATTCTTGCAGTTGATCCATCGCCTTCAACACTGCTGGATCTTTAATGGCATCGACTTTGTCGCCTTCGATCAACAGATAAATGTTGTTGGTACCTGCCATGCGCTCGTTGAGTTTCGCATCGCTTTGCAGCAAGGGCAGTGCCGGATCGAAGTATTTTTTCAGCGAACTTTCGACGGCGAGGCGGTTCATGCCGAATAGCGCGATGATAACGGCGACACCCGCGACGACGAAGATACGATCACGCTTTGGCCCCAACAAGGTATTGGAATAAAAATTCGTGAGGCGATCCCAGAAACGCTCTTCACGTTCCATGCGTGCTTCTCTTTCACGCGGTGGGGGTAACACCGAGCGTACCGCCGGAATGAGCGTTAATTCGACAATAAGCACGCTCAGAATACCGATGCCGGAGAATATGCCAAACACTTTGATTGAAATAATATCGAACACATACAGCGAGAAAAATCCACACGCTGCTACTAAGCCCGCCGTGATCATCACCGGGCCAATTTTTAGAATCGAATCGGTCACCGCTTGGCGGCTGGCTTGAATCGATTGGCTACTGGCGAGACGGTAAGGGCGAATCCAATAGCAATAAACCCATGGCAGCAATGCAAGCAAAATAGAAAGCGGCATCCAAGGCCCGGCCGGCGCGCCTTGCCAGGCGAAGTAAGCATAAGGAAGCGCGCACAAAATCCAAATGCCGATCCACGCCAAACGATTCGACGAACTATTCGGCGAAATTGCCGGCAACCCAACAGCCGCTTCTGGCGATGGATTTAAGCGGTTGTATTCTTCGTAATAGCGCTTGAGCATCTGCACGGCGTGCCCGGCGCCGACCGCCAAAATTAGGATCGGCGTCGACATATTAAATATATCGAGTGGCACGTCTGCTAATCCCATGAAACCTTTGCTCCACTCGACCGCGACTAGTGGTGTGAGCAACGGCAGGATCAATCCCTGGATGGTGCGGAAGGCTTCATAGTGAATGAGTCCGATAATCACCAGTGCAGCGAGCAACATCCACTTCATGCGTCCGGAATACTTCTCGATCATTGCCAAGAACGCGGGATAGCCGGTCACCGCGATGTCGACGCTATCGTCTCTTTCCTTGTCAGCGATCGCATTGATCTTTGCGGCGATGTATGAGAATCCGCCCATTTTTTGTTTCTTTTCTTCCGGCCTGGCATCGCGGACTTCGGCAAGGATCGTGATGGTTTTCCAGTCGTTTGAAACGACGGAATTCATGTACGCCGTATTGCGCTGCAGTGCCTTCTTTAACTCGGCCATTCCCTCTGGTGTTGAAGGCACTTCGGTCATCATTTGTTTCACCGACATGCCTTCGGCCGTGCCCAGAATATCTTTCGCCCGGCGCGCGGAAACGGACAACAGATTCGTCTTGACGATGCGCGGTGTCACCCGTAATTCGTTGGTAATGCGCTGCACCTTTTCCAGCACGCTTTTTTGAAAGACGTCGCCGGTTTTCGGCGTAATGCCGATCACCGCGACGTAGCGCGAACCGAAGACTTCTTCGACTTTCAGCGTTGTCGCGACAAACGGATGTGACCGTGGAACAATGCTGTTCGGATCGATAATCACCGTCAAGGAGGATCCACGCATGCTCAAAAACACCGTCGCCGCGGCAACGAGCGCGATGACGATCCAACGAAATTTGACGATAAACTCAATGTACGAACGCATGATCTACTTCTCCTCAACGATTTGTATTTTGTACCACTTTAGTTTTAAATCCTAAGCTGCCAAGCCGTTTAAAAAACAATCAACGATGGCAACGCATTTCTGTTTTTCGTTCAGCGACGTCGGATCGGTTTTGACGCCATAAAGCAAACGCACGCGCTCGAAACCGGCGAGCATGCTTAATAATAATTCGGCAACAAATTGCGCATCCGTCTTGCGTAATTTTCCGGCATCCATCGCTTGCTGCAAAAATTTTGCGAGCTTATCGCGCGCATTGGCGGCGCCTTTTTCGTGAATCACCCGCGCTAATTTCGGGAAGCGCGGCGCCTCGGCGATGAGTGCGCGGTGCATGCCCAAGCCGTGGGGCGACAATGCCTTGGCACGAAACGCCGCAGCGAATCGAAGTAGTGAAAGTCGCAGATTCGATTTCGGGTCGCCGAGCGACACGGTAATGTCGTCCACACTTTGCCGGATCACCTCGGCGAACAGGTTTTCCTTATTGCCAAATTGGTTATATAGCGTTTGTTTCGCCACGCCGGCGCGCGCAGCGATGCGCTCCATGCTCGCGCCATAGCCGTCTTCGATAAATACCTGAATGGCGGCATCGCACACGAGTTCGCGCTTGCCGTTGTGGGTGGCTTCCGCTTGCATGGATGTGGACTGACGAACCAAAGAATCTCCCTACGTTGTTGCGCGCTAGACTAGACAGTCTAGTCTAATGTGTCAAGCGCGACGACGCTAAGAGCCTGTATTGGGTAGGGTGGATCAAGCGTAGCGGATCCACCGATCGCCCAATGGTGGATCCGCTACGCTTGATCCACCCTACGAGCCTGCCTGAGAGGCGTATGGATATTGCCTCCTGGCATGGTATGCCTGCAGCGGCAAGCAGGGAGCGGCTATTCAGGCATCGCAGAATCGAAATGCGGCAACTGGTATGATCGCGCTTTGAAATATGATCGAATAGTTTGAGTGCGATGAAAGTCTGTGTAGTGGGTGCCGGCGCCATCGGCGGCTATGTGGCGGCGAAGCTTGGGCTCGCTGGATTAGCAATGAGCGTTGTCATTCGCGGGGTCAATTTAGCGGCAGTTCGCGCCAATGGCTTAACGCTGCGGGAAGCGGGCGAAGAACGCGTCGTGAAGGATATCGTCGCGACGGACAAAATTTCCGATCTCGACGTTCAGGACATTGTGATTTTGGCGATGAAAGCCCATCAAGTCACGCCGATTGCCGATCAACTCGCCCCATTGCTCGGACCTGACACTACGATTGTGACCATGCAAAACGGCATTCCGTTTTGGTATTTTCAAAAGCACGGCGGCGAGTTTGATGGCAGGCGTGTTGAAAGTGTTGATCCCGGTGGCATCATCGCCGACCATATTCCGATCGAGCGTGTGATCGGTTGCGTCGTTTATCCCGCCTGCGAAATGGTCGCACCGGGCGTGATTCAACACATCGAAGGCAATCGTTTCCCTGTCGGCGAACTCGACGGGGCCGAAACACCGCGCGTGAAAGCCATTGCCGAATTATTCAAAAACGCCGGGCTCAAATCGCCGGTGCTAAATAAAATTCGCGATGAAATTTGGCTCAAGCTGTGGGGCAATCTCACCTTCAATCCCATCAGCGCGCTCACGCAGGCGACGCTGGTCGACATTTGTCAGTTCCCGCCAAGCCGCGCACTCGCGGCGAGCATGATGACCGAAGCACAGACTATCGCCAATAAACTTGGTGTCGAATTTCGCGTATCGCTTGAAAAGCGCATCGCAGGTGCTGAGGGCGTGGGCAAACACAAAACTTCGATGCTGCAAGATGTTGAAGCGGGCAGGGCATTGGAGATTGATGCGCTAGTCGGTTCCGTCATGGAACTTGGTAGGCTCACACAAACACCGACGCCGCATATCGATGCCGTTTATGCATGCACGAGTTTGCTCGCGAAGATGTTGCGCGAGTCCGGCGGGCGTTTGGCCATCAGCAAAACAAGTTAACCTTTTTTCACAATGTCATTGCGAGCGCAGCGAAGCAATCTCGATTTTATGCGCAGCAGAAGTACGAGATCGCCGCGTCGCCCGTTGGGCTCCTCGCGATGACAAGGGACGGTGGCTCAAGCGAAGCGCATCTACCGCTAAGTGTTCCAATTTGATTCCCTCCCCTTCAAGGGGTAGGGTGGGGATGGGTTATGCGGCATAAACCGTACACCCATCCCCATCCCAACCTTCCCCTTGAAGGGGAAGGGGGGTCTCTAACAATCGCAAATTAAAATCAATGAGTTCTATTTTTAATGCAAAAACATGAAAACCTTCTCAAACCTAACTGAACTCCTCTCAATCGGCGAATCATCGCGCATTTCCATCGCTGCGCCGGGCCGTCTGCCGTTGACGTACGACCAATTGCGTTCGAAAGTCAGCGCAACAATCGCTTCGCTCAATCAATTTGGCATCGGCCGCGGCGACCGCGTCGCGATCGTTTTACCGAACGGCCCGGAAATGGCGAGTGCATTTGTTTGCGTCGCGGCAGGTGCAACGGCGGCGCCGCTGAATCCCGCCTATCGCGCCGACGAGTTTGAGTTTTACTTGACCGACCTAAAGGCCAGGGCGCTGATCGTCTTGAGTACGGACGATACGCCGGCTCGCGCGGTCGCGAAAAAGCTGGGAGTACCCGTCATCGAATTGCATGCGGATTCAAATTCTGCCGCGGGCAGTTTTTCGCTCAAGGCTGATAGCCAAATCGTCACGCCGACAGCGAATCCCGGGCCGGCAGCGAGCGACGACATCGCATTGATCTTGCATACATCGGGTACCACGTCGCGACCGAAAATCGTCCCGCTCACGCAGCGCAACGTTTGCGCCTCCGCGCGCAACATTCGCGAAACCTTGCGCTTCACGGCGGACGATCGCTGCCTCAACATCATGCCGCTGTTTCACATTCATGGTTTGATCGCCGGACTGCTCGCGCCGCTGTCGGCTGGCAGCCAAACCCATTGCACGCCCGGATTCAATGCACTGAAATTTTTCACGTGGATGACGGAAACAAAACCGACTTGGTATTCCGCGGTGCCGACGATGCATCAAACTATTTTGTCGCGCGCGGCGAATAATGCCGATGCGATCGCCGCAAATCCGTTACGTTTTATTCGTTCGTCGTCGGCATCCCTGCCGCCGCAAGTCTTGCTTGAGCTGGAGAAAGTATTCGGCTGCCCGGTAATCGAATCCTACGGCATGACCGAAGCGGCGCATCAAATGGCAAGCAACCCGTTACCGAGCGCGAAGCGCATTCCCGGCAGCGTCGGCATTGCCGCCGGGCCCGAAGTCGCGATCATGGATGAAGCCGGAAATATTTTGCCGCGCGAGAGCGTCGGCGAGATCGTGATACGCGGCGAGAATGTCACACTCGGTTATGAGAATAATTCGAAAGCGAATGCGGAAGCCTTCACCAACGGCTGGTTTCGCACCGGCGATCAAGGCGTGATGAATGCCGAGGGTTATGTCACCCTAACGGGACGCCTTAAAGAAATTATCAACCGTGGCGGCGAAAAAATTTCGCCGCGCGAAGTGGATGACATCATCATGGATCATCCGGCGGTGCAACAAGTCATCACCTTCGCGATGCCGCACGACAAACTCGGCGAAGATGTCGCCGCAGCCGTCGTGTTGCGCGAAGGCGCGAGTGCAACGGAAAAAGAGCTGCGCGAATTTGTCAGCCAGCGCTTGGCAGATTTCAAAGTGCCGCGAAAGATTTTATTTTTGGACGAAATTCCAAAAGGCGCGACCGGAAAATTACAGCGTATTGGTTTGGCGGCGAAGTTAGGCTTGGCGTAAAACAATTAATTTGCCACAAGCTGCGCGGTGCTTGGTTCGTGGCGATGCATGCCTGAAGAGCCGCCCCCTGATTGGCTCGTGGCGATGCTGCGTTCACCAAATATATTTCACTTGACGCGCGTAGCTAACCGTCAACATTTCCCACTGATGGCCATCGGGCTCGTTCCAATAAACAATCCGCCCGCCGTGTTGCGTGTCGATTTGAAAATCAACCGGCCCATGCACCGCGCTGCGATAGGGAATTCCCGCCGCTTTGATTCGAACAAAAATCGCATCGAACTCGTCCTCACTCACGCGAAAGCAAAAGTGAATCATTGGAACGGGATCGGTCCATTCGTCGAAGTCGATAGTCAGTCCGTCATTCACGAATACCGGCGCGAATGGACCGACGCCTGTTGGCGACCACGGCACGCCAAGGAGTTCAGCTAATAGCTTTGCCGCAGCGACTTTGTTGCGCGATGGGACCATTAGGTGATCGAGATGGATGGTCATTGCGTTCTCGTTGATCTAAGGTTGGTAGTGCGTCAACCCAGGAATCGCCGATAAATCCGCTTCACGGTTTCGCAGCTCAATCACATTTCGATCGGGATCGCGGATGAAAACAGAGACTTCATTGCCGCCGAACGTTACCGGTCCTTGGGTGATAGCGATGTTTAGCCGTTGCAATTCGCTAATGGTTTTCACGATCGAATTGACCCGCAGCGCGACGTGGGTAAAGCCGGGATGCTTCTCGGGAACGTCCATCAAGATATTTTTGTCGTCGATCGGACCGATGCCATTGACGATTAAATTAATTTCGACGTCGCTGGCGTTCTTCATGATGATGACCGCGTCAAAATCAACTTCCAAGATGACTTCAAAACCGAGCCCGCGATAAAAATTCACCGCGCGTTTGGCGTCGGTTACGCGAATGCCGACATGATCGAATTGGGTGATTTTCATGTTTGCGGTTAGCTCATCACAATGCCGCCATCGACGTTATACGATTGGCCGGTGACGTAATCAGAATCCGCGCTCGCTAAAAACAGCGCCATGCCGGTGAGATCGTCAGGCGTTTCGCCGCGCTTCATCGGAATGTTGCGAATGCGTTCTTGCCACACCGAGCCGAGCGGGCGATTTTCTTGCGCGCTCCATTCTTGATCGATTTGTTTCCACATATCCGTATCCACCGGGCCGGGGCAGATGCTGTTGACCGTCACGTGCGGCGCAAATTCCTGCGCGGCAGTTTGCGTAATGCTGATCACCGCGCATTTGCTTGCGGCGTAGGCACCAAGCATTGCGCGGCCGCCGCGCCCGGCGATAGAGGCCATGTTGATGATTTTTCCACGCGGCCGGCCGTCGGCAATCGGCGCTTGTTGCAGCATTTGTTTTGCGCCGGCTTGTAGCGCGAAAAACAAGCCGCGCGTGTTGACCGATTGAATGAAATCCCAATCTTCCGGTGTGGTGTTCAGCAACGAACGCACGCGAATCACCCCGGCGTTGTTGACGAGCAGATCGAGACGACCGAAACGTTTCACGACGCGCTCGATCATCGCCGCGCTTTGCACCGGTTCGCGAATATCGACGACGAAGGCATCGGCATCGTTACCCAGCGCACGGGCTTGTTCGGCGACGTTGCGCGCGTTCGCTTCATTCAAATCGACGACGACTACTTTTGCGCCTTCGCGCGCGTAGCGCAACGCAATCGCGGCGCCGATGCCGCGGCCGCCTCCGGTGATCAACGCGACTTGTCCTTCAAGTTTTTTCATGTTGGCTATGCCTTAGCAGGAGCGGGTGGCACGCCCTGTTGATAGGCCGTAACACCCGGCGGAATGGTGGCCCACGGTAGCTTTGATTGCACCCAGATATGGCGATCGACGCTGAACCAATTTGATTCATCGAAAGTCCCGGCGGCAATGGTTCTCATACCCGGTCGCACTTCGGCGGTGTGCGCGACGGTGGTTCCACATTTTGGGCAGAAACTCATTTTCAGCCAGCGGCCGCTTTCATCGGAACGATGTTCGCAATCGACGAGTTCGCCTTGCGTAATCTCTACTGAGCTTTCGTCGAACGCGGCAAGGATTGCGAAGGCGCTGGCGAGGCGGCGTTGGCAAAATTTGCAATGGCAAACAGCGACGAAGTTAGGTCTTCCGCGAACGCGGTAGCGAACTGCGCCGCAAGCGCAACCACCCAGGTGGGTTTCTTCCATATTTAGCTCCAAGTCGGCGATGGGTCATAAAGATTAATGATTATACGATTCGACTACAGCGATTCACAGCGGTATTGATCGTCACCTATTTTCAACGAAGCATCGCTAACATCCAATGCCAGAGCGGCTCTCCGGGCATGCATTGGCGGGAGTCAGTTTGTACTCGCCGTGTCTATAACTTTTGTACTACCGCTTCTGCCCGGTGCCCAATAGGTCATTTGACATATCGACCTGATCCAGCGTCCGCCTTACGCTTCATACCATGGTTGTCGATAGCGGAAACGCAACATTATGAATCCCTTATTTGTACGTTTCGGTCTGCCGTGGTTGATTTTTGGCTCGGCGTTGTACGCGCTCTACTGGAATGTCCTCAATGGCGAGCGCGCTTATTCAACTACGCCGATCGCGCGCGGGGAACCGTCAACTGTTCATTCGCGCGTGGCCAATACTTCTATCGTTGCCGCGCGTAATGAGTCTCGACCAATGCGCCAGAAAATTGTCGTTAGCGCGGCGATAAATTCTCAGCCGATGGAGCCCGAGCGTCAATCAACCGTTAGCAACGTGCCGACGCCAGCGGCGATTCAGCCGCCACTCGCCGCGCCTGATGTGATGTCGAGCCTGCAGGATCCAGACCCTAGCGTTCGCCTGCAAGCGTTGGCCGAAAGCGAAGCCCAGGGAATTGTTGTTCCAGTCCATACGCTGCAGCAAATGGCGACGACGGATCGAGATGCAGCGGTGCGAATTCAAGCGATGACCAAATATGCCCAGGATCCGTCGGTGCATCCGGCGCTGGTGATGGCCGCCGCCGAAGCGGGTTTACGCGATGGCGATGCGATGGTTCGCGCGCATGCGCAAGAAATCCTGGAACAGATGAATCAGGCTACTCGATCGAACGACGAATTGCCCGCATGGGTCCCGAACGACGCGCCGGTGGAATGAAATAAATACCAACTTAGGCGATTGACGATTTTTGGCAACATCTCGATTGGGTCACGGGATCTAGCTACTTTAAACTTGGCCCGCTATTAGGAGAAATCATGAAAAAAGTCATACTTGGAACTTTGCTTGCGCTGTCCACCCTGTTTGCGAACACGGCAATGGCTGACGGTTGGCCGCTAAACGTTGTCGGCAATTGGAGCATTATCGGCAACCAGCATATTGGAACCCTCAGCATTACCACGCAAGCAGCGATTGGACATTGCCGTCGCATCACTGGCGTCGTTTATCCCGGTACGCCGGTGGCGCATCCGATCGAAGGTTTCTATTGCCCGTTCAGTGGCCGCATTCAATTTGTGCGCAAACTCCCGGCGAACAACGACACGCTGCAAGTATGGACCGGCAATGTGTCACAAGACGCGGCAATTGACCGCATGGGCGGTACGTTTACCTCCGTCAGCGCCGCACTGGGTGGTGGTTCGTTAGGCGAATATAACTTCCAAGGTAGCAAATAAGTGTTGCCATCAATCGCATTGCACTTCGAATTTATCGCTAGTGCAATGCGAGATTCACATCACGTTAGTCGCAATTACTTCAGAAGGAAATTTTCAAGTAACGTGGCAAGCGCGTGCGGTTGATCGTGATGCATCATGTGGCCGCAATCTGCAATGATCTCCTCGCGCAATTGTTTGAAACAAGCTTTCCGCGACGCATAATCATCTGGGCTCGCGACCTGCATACGCATAAATTCGGAGTCGGCGCCGGTAATCCAAAGCGTTGGCGCCGTCACCCTACTCCAACAGGCTTTTGCTTCTTCTAAGCGATACAAAACTGGGTTAGTTAATTTGTGTGCGGGGTCGCTCAAGAGTTCGAATTTCCCCGGCGAAGTTTCTTTGCAGGAATGTTCAGCGATATACAGCGCGCGATCAAACGTTAAGCGCCGATTATTTTGCTGTAAGCGTTTGGCGAATTCCTCAACGCTGCGGTAGATTTTGAAACTCGGCGGTTCTTTGAGTTGATCCAGCCATTTCGTGAAGCGCGCGGGTGCTTGTGCCGGTTCCGTCGGTTTCAAACCAAAGCCTTCCAGCAGCGCGAGTTTGGCGACGCGATTAGGCCGAATACCAGCGTAAAGGCCGGCGACATTGCCACCCATGCTGTGGCCGATGAGATTGACGGGTTGGTCGGCCTGGTAATGGTCGATTAGGCGATCCAGATCTGCGAAGTATTCCGGAAAGTAATAGGGGTTTTCGCTCCACGCCGAGAGCCCAAAGCCGCGCCAGTCGGGCGCGATGACGCAGCAATCTTGCTCAAGCGCGCCGACCAGGAACTGAAACGACGCGGCGATGTCCATCCAACCGTGCAACAAAAATAATTTTGGCTGATTGGCCTCGCCCCATAATCGTACGTGGTAGCGCAAGCCGTTGATCGAGTGAAACTCGGAGCGGGAAGTTTTCAAGGGATTGTCCGTCGGAAAAATGATTTGCTGTGCGCCAAATTGTTTGGCGGCGGCGTTACGACGAGTGTAGCACGGCCTACAATTTTGACTTCCCACTGGGGGCTTGCTAATATTTCGGGCTGTTGTCTAGAACTATAAATAATTTTCTAGGAGAGTTTCATGAACACAATGTTACGCTTAAAGGCTGCCCTGATTGGGCTGATGGCCTTTGGCGCGCTTAGTTTTGCCCACGCGCAAGAGATTAAGGTTGGCGGCATTTTTGATTTGACGGGGATTACCTCCGACGTTGGCAAGCCCTATGCGCAGGGCGTGCGCGACTACATCGAAGTCACCAACGCCAGTGGTGGCATCAACGGCAAGAAGATCAAGTTAATCGATGTCGATTACGGTTACAAAATTCCCGAGGCAGTCGCTGCCTACAAGCGCATGGTTGGCGACGAGAATGTCGTTATGATCAGTGGCTGGGGCACGGGCGATACCGAGGCGCTTAAAAATTTCGTCAACAACGACAAAATCCCCTATTTCTCGGCGTCGTTTTCGGCGCACCTGACAGACCCGGCCAAAACGCCGTATAACTTTTTTGTCGGCCCGAGCTACTCGGACCAACTGCGCGCTTGGCTCACGTGGGTAAAAGAGGACTGGAAAGATACGAGCCGCAAGCCGCGTGTTTCCTTTATCTTCGGTGACAATCCGTACGGCCGTTCACCGTTAGTCGCCGGAAGAGCGTATGCCCAGGATTTGGGCATCGAAGTCGCGGGTGAGGAGGTCGTGCCGGGTAATTTCCAGGATGCAACAAGCCAGATGCTCAACATGCAAAAAAATAAAACGGACTACGCGTACATCAATGTTTCGACGACCGGGGCATCCATTATTTTAAAAGATGCGCAAAAGCTGGGCCTTAAAATCAAATTCGGCTCTAACCCCTATGGCTTCAGCGAGAAACTAGCGGAAATTGCGCGGGCAACGGCAGAAGGCGTCAGCGGTGTGATGCCCCATGTTCCGTACGGTACCGATGTGCCCGGCATGAAAGCAATTCTTGATTTCAACAAGGGCAAGGCGCCGAAGAGTTCACTCGACGCGATTTATGTCCGAGGTTGGGCGACCGCAACCGTTTGGGTCGAGGCGCTTAAGCGAGCGGACAAAGCAGGTAAACTAAATGGCGACGGAATAAAAGCCGCGATGGAAACGATGAGCGATTTCAATGTCGGCGGCCTGTCGCCCAATTTGACTTACACGACAACGGACCATCGGCCGAGTACTCGCACGCCGATTTACATCATAAAAAACGGTAAGCTTGTTAAGGTCAAAGACTACGACCTGCCGCGCAAGAAAGAATGGCTGGGGATGTAAGCTGATGCGAACCGAACTCCCTTGAGAGCTACCTGTACAGCAATACCGAATCTGCTCGCGAACCATGAACCTCGCATGTCGTTGTAGGGTGGATCAAGCGCAGCGGATCCACCAGGCAGATCAACGCGCGTTTCTTATAGCTGATGGTGTGGTGGATCCAGCGCTTCGCGCTTTGATCCACCGTACTTTAAACTTCGGTTCATGGAAAGTGATCGTAAAGAAGTTTTTTTTGCTCGCCCTCGCCAACAATCATGCTCCGCGTTAACAATATCGAAGTCATTTACGACAAGGCCATTTTGGTCTTGAAGGGCATGTCGCTCGCCGTCGACGAAGGCAAGATCGTCGCGTTACTCGGATCCAATGGTGCCGGAAAAAGCACGACACTCAAAGCTATTTCCGGTTTGCTGAAAGCGGAGGAGGGCGAGGTCACCGACGGCGATATTCAGTTTCTCGGCGAGCGTTTGGAGAAATTGGAAGCCGAGCAAATCGTTCGGCGCGGTGTGTTCCAGGTCATGGAAGGACGCCGCGTTTTTGAAGATCTGACCGTCGATGAAAATATCCAGATGGGCGGCTATATTCGCTCGGATCGCGCCGGACTGAAGCGCGATCATGATCTGGTGTTCGACTATTTCCCGCGCTTGAAAGAGCGCCGTAATCAGCTCGCCGGTTATCTTTCCGGCGGTGAACAGCAAATGCTTGCGATTAGCCGCGCGATTATGTCGCGACCTAAATTGATATTGTTGGATGAGCCGTCGCTGGGCTTGGCGCCGTTGTTGGTGAAGGAAATTTTTGCGATCATCAAAAAGATCAATCGAGAGGAAAAAACGACGATCCTTTTGGTAGAACAAAACGCCAACCTCGCGCTATCGATTGCCGACTATGGGTACATTATGGAAAACGGTCGCATTGTGCTTGATGGCGATGCGGACAAACTAAAAAATAATGAAGACGTAAAGCGCTTCTATTTGGGCGCGGGCGCCGAGGGCGAAAAGAAGACCTACAAAAATTTGAAGTTTTATAAGCGGCGTAAGAGATGGTTATCGTGATCGTCGATTGTCTTTCCGTCATTCCCGCGAAGGCGGGAATTCAGCGTCTTAAATCAACGACACTGGGTCCCCGCCTTCGCGGGGACGACGATTAGGATTTATGACCAAAACTCTGCGCACCTCTCGCATTTACGACCTCGCTCTGGAAACTCAGAACGTAGGAGTGCGCGCTGCGTTCCTGAGCGGGCGCTTATCGGAAACCGTCCGCCTCGCCTATGCCAACGCCCCGCGGGCGCGCGCGCAGCTCGATTCCGCGGGCGTGAAGCCGGTGGATATCCGCAGCCCCAACGATTTGCTGCGTCTGCCGATTATTCGTAAAGAGGCGCTGGCGGGTATTCAAGCGGAGAACCTTCCGTTCGGCGGCCTGAACGCAACCAACGTCGAGAAACTCGCGCGCGTGTTCATGTCTCCCGGAAACATTTACGACCCGCAAGGCGATAGCCCGGATTTCTGGCGCTTTGCGCCAGCGCTCGCCGCCGCCGGTTTTCGCGCTGGCGATTTAGTGCAAAACACCTTTTCCTATCATATGACGCCGGCGGGTTTTATGTTCGACGGCGCGTTGCGTCATATCGGCTGCGTTGTTGTGCCGGCCGGTGTCGGGCAAACGGAATTACAGGTGCGCATGGCGGCAGATTTGGGCGTGACCGGCTATACCGGCACGCCAAGTTTTCTGCATACCTTGCTGACCAAGGCGCGGGAACTGAACACGCCGCTGAAAATCGAAGTGGCCTTTGTTACCGGCGAGATGCTGGCGCCGAGTTTGCGCAGCGAATTGGAAAATGATTTTGGCGTGCGCGTGTTACAAGGTTATGGCACGGCGGATCTGGGTTTGATTGCCTACGAGTGTCCCGAGAAAAATGGTTTGCATTTGCATCCGGAATGCATCGTCGAGTTGATTGATATAGAAACTGGGCAGCCCGCCGAGCCGGGACAGCCAGGCGAAATCGTCGCAACTTTATTCGATCAAGTCTATCCGCTGATTCGTTTCGCGACGGGCGATATCAGCAGTTGGAAAGAGCCAGGCGCGTGTGCTTGCGGGCGAACCGCGCCGCAGTTGACGGGCTTGCTTGGGCGCGTTGGCGATGCGGTCAAAGTGAAGGGCATGTTCATCCGCGGTACGCAGATCGACGGCGTGATGAAGACATTTGCCGAAGTCGCTCGCTACCAAGCGATTGTCACTCGCGACCAGCATCAAGATCAGTTGCGTTATGTCGTCGAATTAGTTGACGGCGGTGTGGGCGAAGGTTTGGCGGAGCGGTTGGCTGAAGCCTTAAAAGATCAAGTCAAAGTACGCGGCGAAATCGAGATCGCGCCAAGCGGAACAATTGCGAATGCGAAGAAAATCGACGATCGCAGGGTGTGGAAATAGCCATGCAGCAACTTGAAGTTAAAGATATTACTCTGCGCTTTGGCGGCGTCACTGCTGTCAAGGGCGTGGGCTTTAACGTCGAGCAAGGAACAATCCACGCCATCATCGGCCCGAACGGCGCGGGCAAGACCAGCATGTTGAATTGCATCAGTGGCGTATATCGCCCGCAAGAAGGCCGCATTGTTCTGAATGGCCAAGACATTACGCCGCTGTCGCCCTATTCGCGCACGGGGCTTGGTTTGGCGCGAACGTTTCAGAATATCGCTTTGTTCAAAGGTATGACGGTTCTAGACAACTTATTGATTGGCCGCCATACCCACCAAAAAACGGGGCTTATAGCCGGTGGTCTGTATTACGGTAGCGGACAAAAAGAAGAAGTCGTTCATCGCGAATACGTGGAAGACATTATCGATTTTCTTGAAATCGAATCGATTCGCAAAAAGACTGTCGGTACGCTCGCCTATGGTTTGCAAAAGCGCGTCGAGCTTGCCCGAGCGCTAGCGCTCGAACCGAAAATACTATTGCTCGATGAACCGATGGCGGGCATGAATGCGGAAGAAAAAGAAGACATGGCGCGCTTCGTGATCGATATTAACGAAGATCGCGGCACCACGATTGTGATGATCGAACATGATATGGGCGTGGTGATGGATATTTCTAATCGCGTCGTGGTGCTGAATTTTGGTCAGAAAATCGCCGACGGCACGCCAGATGAAGTTCAGCGCGATAGGCACGTGCAAAAAGCTTATTTGGGTCAGGAAGAATGAGCGACGGACTCGATACTTTTCCGAAGTTGTTGGTGCGAAATGCGCACGAATTCGGCGCAAAGCCGGCGCTGCGTGAAAAAGAATTTGGCATCTGGCAGGCGCTTAGTTGGCAGCAATATCACGATAAGGTTCGGGATTTTTCACTCGGTTTGGTAAGCCTCGGCTTTGCGCCTGGCGACAAAGTCGCGATCATCGGTAACAACCGTCCGGAGTGGGTGTGCGCGGAGCTTGCGGCACAAGCAGCGGGCGGCGCGAGCGTGGGAATTTATCAGGACTCCAATCTGACCGAAGTCGCGTACGTGATCGATCATTGCGATGCGAAATTCGTGGTTGCCGAAGATCAAGAGCAGGTCGACAAAATTCTCGACATGATCGATAAATTGCCCAAGCTCAAGAACGTGATTTACAGCGAACCGCGCGGCATGCGCAAATACGATCACCCGTCGTTGATCAGTTTCGATGTGGTGGCGGAAAAGGGCAGGGCGCTTCATCAAGCGGAGCCGGGTCGTTGGGAAAAAAATATCGCGATGGGTAAGGGCGCCGATACCGCGATTATTTGCTACACGTCCGGCACGACGGGTTTTCCGAAAGGCGCGCTGCTGACCTTCGACAATTTGATGGTGATGGCGAAAAGCGTGAACGCAGTGGATGCGAAATTTGCGAGCGACGAATTCGTGTCGTTTCTGCCCCTGGCTTGGATCGGTGAGCAAATGGTTTCTTTGACCAATAGTTTGTTGGTCGGCTTCACGATTAATTTTCCCGAAGATCCGAGCACTGTCATGGAGGATATCCGCGAGATCGGACCGCACACGATGTTTGCGCCGCCGCGCGTGTGGGAGAACATGAGCTCGACGGTGCAGGTCAAGATCATGGATACGACGCCGTTCAAGCGCATGATGTACAAGTGGGCGATGCCGATTGGCTATAAAGTCGCTGATTTCAAATTCAAAAAACAACCGATTCCATTCGGTGTATCGCTGCTGCACAAGCTATCGTATTGGGCCCTGTTTCGTCCACTGAAAGATCGCCTTGGGCTGACCAATCTTCGCACCTGTTCAACGGGTGGCGCTGCGCTAGGGCCTGATGTATTCCGATTTTTTCATGCGCTCGGGGTCCCGCTGAAGCAGATCTATGGTCAAACGGAAATTAGCGGTATCTCTTGCATCCATTACGACGGCGATGTGCAGTTTCACACGGTCGGCAAACCGATTCCTGGCACGGAAGTGAAGATCTCGCCGGACGGTGAGATTCTCTCGCGTAGCGCGTCGATCATGCCGGGTTATTTCAAGAACGACGAAGCCACCAAACAAACCATTCGCGATGGTTGGCTGCATTCCGGGGATGCGGGATATATGACGGACGACGGTCATCTGGTGGTGATTGATCGTATTAAAGACGTGATGCGCTTAGCGGACGGCACGCAGTTCTCGCCGCAATTTATCGAAAATCGGTTGAAGTTTTCGCCCTACATTAAAGAGGCGGTGGTGATCGGTAACGACCGACCGCGGTTGACGGCGATGATTTGTATCGACATGGGCATCGTCGGCAAATGGGCTGAGAATCAAAAAATCTCGTACACGACCTACACCGATCTTGCGGCGAAAGAACCCGTCTACGGGCTGTTGGAAAAAGAGGTCGAGAAAGTCAACGAGGCTTTACCGCAGGCGGCAAAACTGCGTCGCTTCGTTTTGCTTTATAAAGAACTTGACGCTGACGACGAAGAGTTGACGCGCACGCGCAAAGTGCGCCGAGGCTTTGTCGAAGATCGCTACAAAGATGTGATCGACGCGCTTTACAGCGATCAAAAACAGGTACCGATCGATACGACGATTAAGTTCCAAGACGGTAAAACGGCGCGTTTTCAAACCACGTTGTTTTTGCGAGATTTGACCTAAACCATGGATGTCAATTTCTTTTTGCAATTGGTAATCAACGGCCTGGTGGTCGGCAGTGTCTATGCATTGGTCGCATTGGGATTCGTCATTATTTTCAAATCGACCAGCGTGGTTAATTTTGCACAAGGCGAATTTTTACTACTTGGCGCTTACATTAGTTTGGCGGTGGTCGGCCAATACAATATGCCGTTCTGGGTGGCGGTCATCATCACCTTGCTATTTTCCGTCGTACTAGGCATGTTGATCGAGCGCTTGATCTTGCGGCCGATGATCGGCGAGCCGGTCATTTCGGTGATTATGGTGACGCTCGGATTGTCCAGCGTGCTGAAAGCCATTGTGCAAGGGATTTGGGGCACGGATACGCGGCCGTTTCCAGAAATTTTTCCGTCGACGCCGATTCAGATTGGGCCATTGCCGGTGTCGCAAGGCTATATATACAGTGTGGTTTGCGTCGCGATTTTGTTACTGCTATTCACGCTGTTCTTCAAATATTCCCGTGCCGGTGTGGCGATGCGCGCAACGGCGTTTTCCCAGCAAGTAGCGCAATCGATGGGCATCTCGGTGCGGCGCATGTTTGCGCTGGCATGGGCGATTGCTGCGGTGGTTTCCGCTATCGGCGGGATATTGCTTGGTGGCGTGCGCGGTGGCGTGGATGCGGCGCTTGCGGCAATTGGCTTGAAGGTGATTCCGGTAGTGATTTTGGGCGGCCTGGATAGCATCATCGGCGCCATCGTCGGAGGGTTGATTGTGGGTGTATTGGAGAATCTCGCCGGGGGATACCTTGATCCAATTTTTGGCGGTGGCGTGAAAGAAGTCGCGCCGTTCGTGATTCTGGTGTTGATATTGATGATCAAGCCTTATGGGTTATTTGGGAAAGTGCACATCGATCGTGTTTGAGCCCGTCATTGCGAGGCGCCCGCAGGGCAACGCGGCAATCTCGTTTTTTAGCGGCGATCGAAAATCGAGATTGCTTCGCGTTGCTCGCAATGACAATATTGGAAGGCATGCTCTGCGAACCACAGCCGGCGCGGCTTCTGACAATGCATGCCCTGTGAGCCAATACCAGAGCGGCTCTCAGGCATGTCTTTAAATATGGTTGTAACCATCTCCAATGATTAAATGCGGTGACTTTCGCACCAACTACGCAAGCGATATGGCGGTGTTCAACACGCGCTTTGCGCGAACTTGCTTGATCGTTTTCTTGCTTCTGCTGATGCTGTTCCCTCTAGTGTCAACGAATTATTGGCTAGACGTCGTTAATCGCATCGGCATTGCGATCGTCGCGGCGATTGGCTTGAATATCCTCACGGGCTATACCGGCCAAATTTCCATGGGCAACGCCGCGTTTCTGGCGGTCGGGGCGTACAGCACGGGCTGGCTTGCGAATCACGCCGGTTTACCGTTACTGGTCACGATTCCGCTTTCCGGATTGATCACCGCTGCGATTGGGATGATTTTCGGCATACCGTCGCTGCGCTTGCGCGGGCTTTATCTCGCGATGGCGACACTGGCCGCGCATTTCATCATTGAATTCGTGATCGTCCATTGGGAATCGGTCACCGGCGGTGTGAATGGCTTAAGTATTCCGAATGCGGCGCTATTCGGGTTCGAGTTCAGAAATGATCGTTCTTTGTTTTATTTGATTTACGTGCTGGTGATTGCGTTTGCATTGTTCGCAACCAACCTGTTCCGTACCAAAGTCGGCAAAGCATTTATTGCGATTCGTGATCAGGACATTTCCGCCGAAGTGATGGGCGTCAACATTTTCAAATACAAGCTGGTGGCGTTTGGTGTGAGTTCTTTTTATGTCGGCGTCGCGGGATCGCTGATGGCCTATCAGGCAAGGATTATCAGTCCAGAGAATTTTCCGATCACGGTCGCAATCGATTATTTGGCGATGATTATCATCGGCGGACTAGGGAGCATTTTGGGTTCGATTCTTGGCGCGATTTTTATCACCGGGCTGCCTGAAATACTAAGGTTGACGACGACCGCTTTGAGTGGTTACTACCCGGATCTAGTCGGGCTTTTCTCCTCGATTAAGATGGGTGTGTTTGGATTGATTATCGTCCTTTTCTTGGTTTTTGAGCCAGACGGAATGGCGTCGCGCTGGCGTAAAATTAAGACTTATTGGCGACTCTACCCGTTTTCCTACTAAGCTTATGTCAAATTTTTGTCGCAGCGCACTATGATTTCCCTCTTGAAACCCGCGCACGGAGAGAATATAGTGTGGGGGCAATGAACCAAATCGAACATAAGTAATATCAGCTTTGGTCACGTAGCAAAGGCGTAAGCCTAATAAAAAAGTAGTGTAGTACCCCTACGCAGTTCGAAGTGATTGTTCAAGGTAGTCGTCTATAAACAACTGGAGGCAGATATGAAGAAGTTAAGCAAACTCGCGCTCGGAGTTACCGTCGGCGCAGCGCTTGCTGCAATGCTCGGTCAAGCGAGTGCAGCAGATGTCACGTGGGATCGTTTAGTTAACGCCCATAAAGATCCAAACAACTGGTTGATGTATCACCAGGATTTCCGCAGTTATCACCATAGTGGCTTAACGCAAATCAACACCGGCAACGTGCAAGACCTGCAAATCGCATGGATGCACACGCCTGGTGCCGGTAAGCGTGGTATTCAATCCTTCCCGATCGTTGCTGACGGCGTGTTGTATTACACCTCGTCATTGGGCCAAATTTACGCTTTGGACGCCGCAACAGGCGCCCACAAGTGGAAATTCACCCCGAAAATCGACGAAGAGCGTGGCATGGGTACGTTCTACAACCCCTATAACCGCGGCGTGGCAATCGGCCATGGCAACGTTTATATGGGCACCATTGATGGGCGTTTGATTGCTGTCGACATGAATACCGGCAAACAAGTATGGGACACCATGCTAATGACGGTTGAAAAAGGCAACAAGGGCTTCACCGGCGCACCGCTGGTG
>JANOLP010000086.1:0-6299 GCA_031419835.1 Pseudomonadota bacterium
GCCAGTTTATGCATTATGTATATTCTCTCGACTTTCCCTTGTTTTTTTGCCCCGTTTCATCCGCTGCCAGCGCAATTTGGGCGCAATACGGCCATGCGTTTCAAATTCCACGCGAGGCACACCAGCGCCCACTCATCGCTAAGGAAGAATAAATTAATTACATGGACTAATTATCGCCGAGGGATATAGACTTGGCAGATGGACTCAGACGCATTGATTACGGCGCGACATCAGGCTCTCGAAGGGGTTCTGGACGAGCGTCAAAGGCGACTTCACGCGGCGGTGGAGGCCAAGGTGTTAGGGCATGGCGGCGTCAAGCGCGTGAGCCTGGCCACCGGCGTGGCGCGCGGGTCGATATTAGCCGGAATCAAAGAGCTTGAGTCACCCCAGCGAGCACTGCAGGACGGGCCCCGCCGTGTCAGGCGCCCGGGCGCTGGGCGCAGGAAGCTGGTGGAGCGGGATCCGGACGTTCGAGAGGCACTGGAGCGTTTGGTGGAGCCCACCTCAAGGGGCGCCCGCAGTCACCGTTGCGCTGGACCTGCAAGAGCTTGATGCAACTGGCGCGCGAATTGAGCGAGCGGGGGCACGCAATCAGTCACGTTTCGGTGGGCCTCTTGCTCAAGAACATGGGGTACAGCCTGCAAGGAAATCGCAAGACGTTGGAGGGTGCAAGCCGTACTAATTGTTTATTCGGCAGCGTCATAACATCCGATCTTCCTTGGTATGCCAAAGGCGTAACACGTACAGCACCGTTTCGGTGACTTCATAGCGGACTTCGTAATCGCCAATCACGAGTCGCCGCACATTACGTGGCGCATAGGCGTCCAGTTCAACACCAAGCAGCGGATGCGACTGCAGCAGCTTCGCTTCATCAACGAGCTGCTTTACCGCTTTCTTCGCCGCGCTTTTATTAACTGGCGCGAGAAAATCATGGAGTCGAATCAGATCGCGATTCGCACTGGTTGTCCATTTGACTTCCATGCAAGGTTACGCGCGCGCGATCTTTTTCGCCCATGCCTCGACCTCGGCATGATCGATCACGCGCCCCGCATCGACATCGGCCAGTCCTTCCAAGGTAAGCTGATGGCGTTTTTCTTCAAGCGACACCCAAGCCGCCAGCGCTTGCTTAACGATCCATCCGCGCGGGCGATCGATGCGTTCGGCGATTTGATCGACCTGTTCGGCAAGGTCAATGGGAATATGGGCGGTGAGGACGCGTGTGGACATATAATCAATCTTAATTAATCAAGACCAATCAATCATAATCAAAATACCAAAACCTGTCCAGTGTAAATAACTGAGTGAAAACGCATTATCTAATATGATAACGTCTTTTATCATACTTAATAGCGCACGACACAACCCCTTAAATTTCGCGAAATAAATGACGTAGTTTTACGTACAATTTTGCAAATTAAGTGGCGTAATAATTTGCACGGTATTAGGCGTGACTCGCCTGACACCGATCAACTTTCAACCTTGCGCCAGACGCTCGCCAACCAAGGTTGTTGTTCGCGTGGTAAGCCAGCCGGACGATAGTAATGCGTCAATTCAACAAATCCCGCTTCGCAAAGATAGTCGCGCCAGGCCGGCAAATCATGAAACACACTATAGCGATCGCCGCTCCATCCCGCTTGGCCATTGCCGCGGGGGTTGGAACTAAAGAGGACGCCGTTAGGCTTTAACGTCTGATGCAATTCTTTCAGCACGCGCGGTAAGGCCTGGCTGGGGATATGAAACAGCGAAGCGTTGGCGAATACCCCGTCAAAATGACGGCTAGGTAAATTGAGTTGCAAGAAATTTTGATGCAGAACGTCACAACCACTATAAGAACGCGCCATGTCGACGAGTTGTTTAGCGCCCTCAAGGCCGGTCGCGCGATGACCCAGGCGTTTGAATGCCATCAGATCGCGTCCCGGCCCACAACCAAAATCCAGCACATCAAACGGCGGGGGCGCCTCGATATATTGCAGTAGCGCAGCAATGTTTTGGCTGACATCGTGATCGCGCGTGCCATCCCAAAAGTCTTGTGCGCGTTGGTCATAATGTCGCAGCGTCTTGGCGGCGATATCATTAAGTTCGTCGAGGGTTTGGTTCATATGATTTTTTCTGAAAGGCATGAAGAACATAAACCACATCCGCAAATCGCACTGTGTATACCGCACGGTGAGGCAATCCCAATGCGCATCCCAGACCATCCGCCGAAGTTGAGCGGCTTCGCTTGAACCGCCCTACCCGCGTTCTATTTGAACATCGGCAACTGCTTCAAGGCGTACCACGTCATGCCAACGGTAATCACAATCGTCGTGATCCATAGCAGCACCGACACCCATTGTGGTGGCGCGACTTCTTGCGGGAGTTTTTTGTAGCGCAGGTAAAGTGTGCAGATTGCAATGACCGGTAATAACAAGGCGATCGAGACACCGGTGATGGTGACCATCAGCGCGGGAAGTTTAACTGCGTAATAAAGTAACACCGGCACGGCATTGAAGACGACGACCATGATGCGTTGCCATTTGCGCCGCTGCGCATAGTCGTCGAAGCGATAAGCGCCGGCGATGCCGACAAGATCGGCGAATTGGCGCGAGAGGCCGGCGGTGGCGGCGAAAATGGTGCTGTAGAGCACGGCAATGGCGCCGAAGATGAACAGATACAGCCCCAACGTGCCGAGCAATTCGGTATACATCTTGGATAAATTTTCGATCATCTTGCTCGATTCGGGAATGAGTCCCAGCGTATTCAACACACCCGCGCCGAGTAGATAAAACGCGACGGTGGCGAAAGTGTAAATTACCATCGCAAGTAATATGTCCACATGCATGACGCGTATCCAACCCTTCGCGCGTGCGTTCCATGCGGCGCTGCCGTCGCGCACACCGGCGAAACGCGCATAGCCTTTTTCCACGCACCAATAGGGATATTGCGTAAGCTCGATGGCGCCGACACCGGTGATACCGAACACGGCGACGGCGGTGAAGAAGCCTTTGTCCGGCACGTCGAATGTCAGCCCTTTGGCAACGCTACTCCAGGTGAAATATTCCGGATGGAACACCAACACGCCAGCGGTGACGACGGTCAGTATGGTGAAGATCACCACCAAAAAAGTCGCGACGAACTCGATTTGACCGTAGGAACCGGTGATCAGCACGAACAATGTGATTATCAACAACACGACGACCCAAACGTCAACGCTAATAGCAGGGATCATCATATGAAATGTCTGTGCGACGCCGCCGTACATGCCACCGACCGCGAACATGACCAAGATACCCACCAGCGCCCACAACCAAATCACCCATGACAATCCGAGGATTTTGCCCGGCATATGATTCATGAATTGCAGCGCTGTTTCGCCCGTGGCGATGGTGTAGCGGCCGATTTCCCCCTGGATGACGACCTTGATTAAGCACGCGACGATCACCGCCCACAGCAATACGTAACCGACTTCGGCACCGAGTTTCGTTGTCGCGATGAGTTCACCGGAACCGACGATGGATGCGGTCAACACCAAGCCGGGGCCGACGCGGCGCAATGCGCCGCTTAGCGACGCCGGTGGTGTTTCGATCGCGCTGTTGTCGTAAGCGTAGGGATTTACTGTAGGCGCGGCCATGTTGATCTCCTCCTCTGAATCGCTACTTAGCGGGTGCCAGGCGCGCAGTGCGGCGTAGCGTTAACGAGATGGTATACGCTTTTGCCTGGAAGTGGGAAATGCGTTAGCGCAATATCTTTTTGCCTTGCCACGAGCCGCATCCCTCTTGCCTCCTGGCATGGCATGCCAGGAGACCAAGCACCCATGCGCCTTCTGGCGCGATGCCTAAGTTAAGGCATAATGCGCGCATGCCAACCTTCGCCGCGAATCTGCACTATTTATTTAACGAAGTTCCATTCTTAGAACGTTTCGCCCACGCCGCCGCGTCGGGTTTTCGCGCAGTGGAATTTCAAGTGCCTTACGATTTTCCTGCGCAACAACTCGCCGATCTCCTGACGCGACACGAACTAGCGCTCGCGTTAATCGACACCCCAACAGGAAATTGGCAGGCGAGCGAGCGCGGCCTCGCTTCGGTTCCGGGGCGCGAACAAGAATTTCTGGAGGGATTGGAAAAAACGCTGAGCTATGCCCAGGTGCTCAAGCCCGATTGTGTGCACGGTCGCCACCGTGATCGAACCCATCAACAACAAGATGGACGTTGGGTTATCGCGGATTTATCGGCTGCGAGTATCGGCCGCGAACGAACACCGAAATCGGATTGAAGTGGGCCGCCGCTTACGGCATTAAATCATCGGACCGGTAAAGCGCAGCACGAACGCAAAGCTCCTTCCCTTTCAAGAGGAAGGTTGGGATGGGTTATGGCTTTGCACACACCCATCCCCACCCTCCCCCGCCCCTTGAAGTGGCGGGAATTCGCGTCAATTCTGATGTCGCAGGTTAGGTTTAACACCTGGCGACTGTTACTCAGCATCCGGCTGCGCGCTCGGTGCGGCATCCTGAAACGCTTTCAGCGCCATACAATTATTCTCGATGCGAACTAGCGTTGGAAACGAATCCAATTCGATATTGAATCGCCGCGCGTTGGCGAGTTGTGGCACTAAGCAAATATCGGCAAGCCCCGGCGAATCGCCATGGCAAAATTCTCCCGTCGCCCTATCGTTCGCGAGCCGCGATTCCAATGGCTCTAAGCCCGTTAACACCCAATGTCGATACCACTGATTTTTCTGTTTTTCGCTTAGCTTCAAATCGTTTACCAAGTAACGCAGCACCCGCAAATTATTCAGCGGATGAATCTCGCATGCGACCATCAAAGCGAGCGAGTGCACGCGCGCTCGCGCGGCAATCGACTTCGGGAGGAACGGCGGCTCGGGATAAGATTCGTCTAAAAATTCGACAATCGCTAACGACTGCGTCAGCGTCGCCTCGCCATCTTGCAACACCGGCACCAACGCTTGCGGATTTAGCACGCGATACTCGGGCGAGAATTGCTCGCCGCCATTTTTCGTTAAATGAACGATCGCGTTCTCGTAATCTAGTCCTTTCAAGTTCAGTGCGATGCGTACGCGAAACGCGGCGGAGCTGCGAAAATATCCGAACAGTTTGCGCATCATCAGCTCACGGAAAAATCCAGCGGTGGCAAACCATCGATGCGCGCCGCGACAGTATCGCCTTTCACCAACGGCCCAACGCCTGCCGGCGTACCAGTGAAAATCAAATCGCCCGCTTTCAGCGCGAACAGCGTGGAAAGGTGCATGATGATTTCCGGCACATTCCAAATCATCTCTTTGACATCGCTTGTTTGCTTAATGGCGCCATTGACCTTGATGGAAATGGCTGCTTGTGGAATATGCCCGGCACTTGCGACTGTGCGCAACGCGCCCATCGGTGCCGAATGATCGAAGGCTTTGCCGACGTCCCAAGGCCGTCCCTTATCTTTCGCCGCTTGTTGCAAATCGCGGCGCGTTAAGTCCACCCCGACGGCATAGCCAAACACCAGATCCAGCGCGGCTTCTGGCTTAATGTTTACGCCACCCGCTTGTAGCGCGACGACCAACTCTACTTCGTGATGGAAGTTCTGTGTGACCGATGGGTAAGAAATAGCAACGTCGTTCGGCGCCACGGCATCGTTCGGCTTACAGAAAAAGAATGGCGCTTCGCGCACCGGATCAGCGCCCATTTCACGCGCATGTTCGGCGTAATTACGCCCGACGCAATAAATACGATGAACGGGAAATCGGGAATCGCTATTGAAAACAGCGACGCTGGGGGGTTCCCCCAACGGAATGACATACTGCATGCTTTGGTCTCCAGGGTTCGGAAAACCGTAGCATAACAAGATATCTTCGCTATCGACCCAACATCGGCTGCAAAGATTTGCGCGGTCGGGTCACTGTCGCTAACTGCGGCGTGCTGATCGGCGCGTTCCCATCATGGGGGTTCCCGTACATTCCGTGCGTGGAGTCCCGATTTATGAACTGAATAAATTCAATGAGCCGACGCGTCAGTTTTTATGTTTTCGTTGTTGAATTAATGCGTTGATGGTATTTCAACTTTAGGGATCCTTGTCGGTTTACATTATAAATAGCGGCGTAAAAATGAACCACCCACCATCGCCGCCGATCCCAAGCATCTCGGCGCAAAGATCGACGCGACCTTGGTGCTGCACACACGCGTGCGACCCATCCCGCAAATAGGGGATATGCCAAGACAATCGCCTAGGACTATGATGTTCTAGCCTGCACTTACAACGCGGCATTTCAAATCGAAATTTGCGAGGTATCGTGACTACAGTAATGATCGTCGAGGATGA
>JANOLP010000087.1:0-9565 GCA_031419835.1 Pseudomonadota bacterium
AGGGATCAATGTGGGCAGTTTGGTGGCATTAAGCAGCGAGCTTTTCGCGGCGTCGAGTATGGTTTGCGCGAATCCATGCCAGCTTGTGTAATTCGATGGAGTCAGATGATATAAATCGCCCTCCTCATGCGCCGATGAACTGGGTAGCTGCTGTATTTTGGCAAGGATCCTGCTTGTCACGTCGGCAATGAATCGAGCAGATGTCGGCGCACCAATCTGGTCTGCGACTATGCGCAGTTCCTCGCGTTGTTGGGCCAATCGCAAAATGGTTTTGATGAAATTTTGTCCACGGGACGAGTACACCCAACTTGTTCTAAGAATTAGGTGTCTGCAGCCGGTTGCTTGGATATTTTGTTCGCCTGCAAGTTTTGTCCTACCGTACGCATTAATAGGATTAGGTTTGTCGTCTTCTACATAAGGGGTAGTCTTGGTGCCGTCAAAGACATAATCTGTTGAGTAGTGCACGAGTAGTGCATTTGAACGTTTGGCCTCTTCCGACAGAACTTGCGGGGCATCTGCGTTCACTAGGCGGGCGAGCGGTTCTTCGCTTTCGGCCTTATCGACTGCTGTGTAGGCTACGGCATTGACAATAATTTCAGCCCCGACGTCTCTGACGATCTGGCGCAGACTTTCCGGTCGGGAGAAATCAGCCTCGGCGCGTGAAAGCGCAATCAGTTCGCCCAACGGCAACAAGGAGCGATTCAATTCCCATCCGACCTGACCGGTGCGACCCAACAGCAAAATGCGCGTCACTCGAATACCTCAGCCTCAGCGATTTGTTTGCCCTGCGCATCTTTGGCGGAAAGCGTTGGCTCGTCGTCTAATGGCCAATCTATGCCGATAGTCGGGTCATTCCAACGGATGCTACGTTCATGTTCCGGGCGCCAATAATCAGTCGTCTTGTAGAGGAAATCAGCCGACTCGGAGAGAACTAGAAAGCCATGGGCGAAACCAGGGGGCACCCACAATTGGCGATGGTTTTTCTCGCTCAATTCGGTTCCGACCCAGCGACCGAAATTGGGGGAGCATTTCCGGATATCAACAGCCACATCGAAAACACTCCCGCGCACAACACGAACTAATTTTCCTTGCGGGTGTTGGATTTGGTAGTGCAGTCCCCGCAGTACGCCTTTGGCGGAGCGGGAATGATTATCTTGCACGAAGTCGGTTGTGAGCCCAGCCTTTTCCGCAAACAGTTTGCGATTAAAGCTCTCGAAGAAAAAGCCGCGCTCGTCGCCAAATACTTTGGGCTCGACGATGAGAACTTCGGGAAGGGACGTTGAGGTGACTTGCATCGAGTTTTAGGAAAAAATCATTCTTACAGGCAGAAAATCTTGCTCAAAACAGGCGTTCTCGCAACACTGATAGCAGGTATTGTCCGTAGCCATTTTTATTCATGCTGTTGCCGAGGCGCTCCAAGTCTTCCTTAGAAATGTATCCAAGGCGATAGGCGATTTCTTCCGGGCAGGCTACTTTCAATCCCTGGCGTTTTTCTATAGTTTCGATGAACGTCGAAGCTTCGAGCAAAGACTCATGGGTGCCCGTGTCAAGCCACGCCATGCCGCGGCCCATGACTTCAACGGTCAACTGGCCGTGCGCCAAATAGTGCTTGTTGACGTCCGTAATTTCGTATTCGCCGCGCGCCGAGGGTTTGAGATCCCGGGCGATGTCGAGCACTTGGTTGTCATAAAAATACAGCCCGGTTACGGCATAATTAGATTTAGGCCTTGTCGGCTTTTCTTCCAGGCTAATCGCTTTGCCGGCTACGTCAAATTCGGCGACGCCGTAGCGTTCCGGGTCGTTCACGTGATAGGCAAATACCGTAGCGCCGACAATCCCGTTATTTGCGCGGCCTAACTGGCTGGCAAAATCGTGACCGTAAAAAATGTTATCACCGAGCACCAACGCGCAATGGTCTTTACCAACAAATTGCCGGCCGATAACAAATGCTTGGGCCAGGCCATCCGGAGACGGCTGTACCGCGTAGGATAAATTTAGGCCCCAGCGGCTACCATCCCCCAACAATTGCTCAAATCTGGGCGTGTCTTGAGGCGTTGAAATCAACAAAATATCGCGGATTCCCGTAAGCATCAGCGTAGACAACGGATAGTAAATCATCGGTTTGTCGTAGATCGGCAGTAGCTGCTTAGAGATGACCTGCGTGACCGGATGCAACCGGGTGCCGGAGCCACCCGCAAGGATAATTCCCTTCCTCATCCTGCGGTCCGTTTGGCGTAGTTCTGGTCAATCCATTGTTGATATTGGCCGCTGATGACGTTTTCAATCCATGTGCCGTTGTCGAGATACCATTGAATTGTCTTGCGCATGCCGGAATCAAACGATTCGCCTGGCGTCCAGCCAAGTTCCTTCTCGATTTTTCCGGCGTCGATGGCATAGCGTCGGTCGTGGCCGGGGCGGTCTTTGACATAGGTGATTTGTGTTGCATAGCCGATACCGTCTGAACGCGGCTGGAACTGGTCGAGCGTTTCGCATATCGTCGTCACAACAGAGACATTCGTTTTTTCGTTCTTGCCGCCTATGTTGTATGTTTCACCCACGCGTCCGCAATCAAGTGCGCAGCGAATGGCGGTGCAATGATCGCCCACATACAACCAGTCGCGCACATTTTGTCCATCTCCATAAATGGGCAATGGCTTCCCTGTCAGAGCGTTGTTGATTATCAACGGAATCAACTTCTCAGGGAACTGAAATGGCCCGTAGTTGTTCGAGCAATTGGTCGTGATGGTCGGTAAACCATAGGTGTGAAAGTAGGCGCGCACTAAATGGTCTGATGCAGCCTTGGAGGCAGAATACGGACTATTCGGCGCATAGGGGGTTGATTCGCTGAATTTGGGATCATCATTGCCAAGCGAGCCGTATACCTCGTCGGTCGACACATGCAAAAAGCGAAAAGCCGATTTTTGCGGCGGCGGAAGTGCCGACCAATAAGTGCGAACCGATTCTAACAATCGGAATGTTCCGACGATGTTGGTTGTAATGAAATCTTCCGGTCCGGTGATGGAGCGGTCAACATGGCTTTCCGCCGCGAAATGGATTACCGCGCGAGGGCGATATTTCGTCAGCAATGTCGTCACGAATGCGGTATCGCCGATATCGCCCTTTAAAAAAATATGTCTTGAATCGTTACTTATCGACGCTAAATTGGCGAGGTTACCTGCGTAAGTTAGCTTATCTAAGTTAACTAAAGGTTCGTCACCAATGTTGTGCCAATCAAGTACGAAGTTGGCACCAATAAAGCCGGCACCGCCTGTGACTAGGATCATATGAAGTTAATCAATTGTTTGTCGGAAATAAATGGCTACAATTCCCGATGGCGTTTTCCGGGCTTGCCGAGTATGGAGCCTGAGATACTGAAACCATGCGCGTGCACAGTGGTTCGGTATGGCGAGAAAAGAATCAGAATTCACTCGCATCAAGCTAGCTCCCGGAACCATATAAAGTGATTCATCGGCGCAATCGTTTATCTTAACGCGCGTAGAACTTGCACTAATGCAAAATATTAACATAAACTGCCAACTGGTTCAAAAATAGCGCCCTAATTTTCATGGTGAGAGTGGCACATTTGCATAGTTCGAGGCCGAGAGATTCTCTTGTTTACAATTACCAGCTTATGGGTACTTCAAGTTTTTGAGTTCTTAACATTATTCTTGTCCTCGTAAGTTTTTTAGCCAGCCTTTTTGTCATGTATTTGCTGATGAAAACCGGGCTGCCGTTTCTACCGTTGGATGTTCCGAACGAACGGTCTCTTCATGTTAAACCAATTCGGCGCAGCGGGGGGCTGGCAATTGTTATAGGTAGCTGTCTTGGTTGGGCCTTACTGCAAATTTTTCCATGGATGCTATTTCTTTCGTTTTTTGGGCTCACCCTTCTATCGTCGATTGACGACAAATTTGGATTGTCCGTATGGAGTCGTTTAGCTATTCAGTCGGTTCTGATTGCATTTTTTGTATCGGGAAGTTTTGTCTCGTTCTCCGTGGTGCCTGTGTTACTGCTTTTTGCTTTGATTATCTGGAGTAGTAATCTCTATAACTTCATGGACGGCGCTGATGGTTTGGCTGGCGGGATGGCAATTTTTGGATTCGGATTTTACGCCTTAGCAGCAGCTCTGGCCGGTGACATTCAGTTTTTTCTACTTTGCTTAAGCGTCTCGGTCGGCGCCGTACCTTTCCTAATCTACAATTTTCCTCCCGCGAAGATTTTCATGGGAGACGCAGGATCGATACCCCTGGGATTTTTAGCAGGTGCGCTCGGCTATTTAGGATGGCATCATAGACTCTGGCCACTGTGGTACCCGTGTCTGGTTTTTTCTCCATTTATCGTGGATGCAACGATCACATTGATCAAAAGAGCATTTTCCCGAGAAAAAGTCTGGCTACCGCACAAAAATCACTACTACCAACGTTTTTTGCGGATGGGCGCGGGGCACAAGCGCACCTGTTTGGTTGAATACATACTAATGGCCGCGTGTGGATGTTCCGCAGTAGGCGGATTGATTTTGCCAGAAAACCTCATATTTTTGTTGCTCATGAGTTGGTTGATAATTTACGCTGGGATAGTGATGGCTGTCGATCGCAGATGGAGAATGTTTCTTAATGAAAAGACTTAATGCGCGTGGCATAAACTGGCGCGGTACGCTGGCATTTACCCATGATTGCGCTGCTGCAGCGTTGACTTGGGTATGCGCTTATATGTTGCGCTTCAACTTTGAAATTCCGCCCGGCGTTCGAGAGACGATGTGGGACTCCTTGGCATGGGTCATTCCGCTATTTGGGTTCTCGTTTTATTTTGTTGGCCTTTATCGTGGTATTTGGCGCTACGCTAGCTTGCCCGATCTGAATCGAATTATCGTTTCAGTTTTGCTCGGTATACTTATTGAGGCGGCGATTATCTATGCGCTTCGTTATGCAATTAACGTAGCGGTGCCACGTTCCGTACTCATTATCCACGGGATTTTATTGGTTAGTGTGATGGGCGGAAGCCGCTTGATCTACCGCGCGTGGAAGGAGCATCGCCTTTATGGTGTGTGGCACAAACTCGGCGAGCCAGTTTTGGTCGTTGGCGCGGACCATCTGGCTGCCGGATTAATTAAAGAATTATCGCGCAGCAAGGACTGGCGAGTAGTGGGATTGTTGGATGACGACACCACCAAGCGTGGACGTGCGTTGCAGGGCATCAAAATTTTAGGGGGCTTGAGCGAGGTATCCAGAATTGCCGAGCAAATGGACGTGAAGCGAGCGATAGTCGCGCTTTCAGACGCCACACCCGAAGCCCGCCGCCAAGCAATGACTTTGTGCGCGCATGCAGGTCTTACCGTTATGACCGTTCCCGCACTTGACGACGTCGTCAGCGGCCGGGTGACTGTTGCCGAGGTGCGCCCCATTCAAATTGAGGATTTATTGGGGCGCGAGACCGTCGTATTGGATGATGCCGGATTGCGGGGCTTTCTAGGAAATCACGTTGTAATGGTTACTGGTGCGGGCGGCTCGATTGGTTCAGAGTTGTGCCGCCAGATCGCAAAGTTCAAACCAAGCTTACTGGTTTTATTCGAGCACAACGAGTACGCAATGTACCGAATCGAGCAGGAATTCGCCGATGCGTTTCCGGAAGTCCCGTTATGCTGCGTAATTGGCGACATTAAAAATTCTGTGAGAGTCGATCAGGTACTTGCAAAATATCGACCGCATGTCATTTTTCATGCCGCCGCGTACAAACACGTACCACTCATGGAGGACGAAAATGCATGGGAGGCGATTCAGAATAATGTTTGGGGCACTCTTGTAATCGCTAGGTCTGCCATCGAACATGGCGTTAAAAAGGTTGCTTTAATTTCCACTGATAAGGCTGTGAATCCGGTCAATATCATGGGCGCAAGCAAGCGCCTGGCGGAAATGATCTGCCAAGGCCTTCAATTAAATGCCGGCACCAAGTTCACGATGGTGCGATTTGGAAATGTTCTGGGAAGTACGGGCAGTGTCATCCCAAAGTTTTACGAACAAATTAGTAAAGGTGGCCCGGTAACGGTGACTCATCCAGACGTCATTCGATATTTCATGTCAATTCCCGAGGCCGCGCAACTTGTCCTTCAGGCAGGGTTTATGGGGTTTGGTGGCGAAATATTTGTAATGGATATGGGTCGACCGGTCAAGATCGTCGATTTGGCGAAGGACATGATTCGGCTTTCGGGTTACACCGAAAATGAAATAAAAATCATCTATACCGGCTTACGGTCTGGGGAGAAACTCTATGAAGAATTGCTTTCAAACACCGAATTATCCCTTCCAACACCTCATCCTAAGTTACGCATTGCGCGTGCGCGCCAACTACAGGCTGGCGACCTGGCGGAAATTATCGATTGGTTGAAGCAACACGAGGTGCTCGGCGATGATCTGGTCCGCCGCGATTTGCGTCGATTGATCCCGGAATACCAACCCAACGTTAAGCCGGTATTGCGCGCAGTAACACCGGCTATTTATCAAGAGGACGGCTGAGCCGATAACGGGTTGGTCGGGCCGTTCCAGTCTGCGACACGGAGGGTGCAGCTTTCTTGGATTGCCTCGCGCGAGCCCCGTCGGATGCGGTTATAACGCACCTCGATTTTCATGGGAACTCTTTACAAGTTGATAAAGTATCTCCAACTTGCCCGTCCACTCAATCGGACCTAGCTCAAGGCTTGCCGATCGCGACGATGTCTTGGCGATCACAAAAATCATCAATGGCGGCACCAACGGCCTCGCGGATCGCAGGGCACTGTTGGCACGAGCGAAGTACTTTTTGACCTACGGAAGCGCTGATCGAAACTTGAAATTCTCAGTAACGCCCTCATACTCTTTCAATTAGTCCCATTTCCGCTACGGAATATTTCATGGAAAGTTTTCACGGCACTACCATAGTTTCGGTCCGGCGCGGCGATAAAGTCGCCATGGGCGGCGATGGGCAGGTCACACTGGGCAATGTTGTGGTCAAGGCCACAGCGCGCAAAGTGCGGCGGCTATATCACGAAAAAGTGCTTGCCGGATTTGCCGGGGCGACCGCCGATGCCTTTACATTGTTCGAGCGCTTCGAAGCAAAGCTAGAAAAACATCAAGGCCATTTATTGCGCTCCGCCGTCGAACTCGCGAAAGATTGGCGCACGGATCGCATTTTGCGCCGACTCGAAGCAATGTTGGTCGTCGCCGACCGAACAACGTCGTTGATTATTACCGGCAATGGCGACGTACTGGAGCCGGAACACGGCTTACTCGCCATCGGCAGTGGCGGTTCCTACGCGCAAGCCGCAGCGCAGGCGTTGCTGGAAAATACCGAGTTGCCGCCACCGGACATCGTGAAGAAGTCACTGGTGATCGCCGGAGATCTTTGCATTTACACCAATCAAAATCACGTTATCGAGACATTGGATTAGGGGCTAGAGGGACTAGAGGCTAGTAAGATCCTGGCCCGCGGTTTTTCTAGTCCCCAGCCCCGAGTCTCTAGCCCCTAGAAAATCATGAGCCAAATGACACCCCAAGAAATTGTGCACGAACTCGATAAACACATCATCGGGCAAGATAAAGCCAAGCGCGCGGTCGCTATTGCACTGCGTAACCGCTGGCGTCGGCAACAGGTGCCCGACCCGTTGCGCCAGGAAATCACGCCGAAAAATATTCTGATGATCGGGCCGACGGGCGTCGGTAAGACCGAAATCGCGCGACGTTTGGCGAAGCTCGCGCATGCGCCATTCATTAAAGTCGAGGCGACGAAATTTACGGAAGTCGGTTACGTTGGCAAAGATGTCGATTCCATCATTCGCGATCTGGTCGAAACCTCGATCAAACAAACCCGCGAACAGGAAACCAAGAAAGTTCGTGATCGTGCACAGGACCAAGCGGAAGATAGAATCCTCGATATTCTCCTGCCGCCGGCGCGCGACTTCGGCTTCAACGCCAATGACGATCACAGCGACAAAACTGACGGCGACAAAAACCAAAGCGAAACGCGGCAAAAATTTCGCAAGATGTTGCGCGAGGGCAAGCTCAACGACAAAGAAGTAGAAATCGACGTTTCTGCCATGCCGGCACAGATGCAAATCATGGGCCCGCCGGGCATGGAAGATCTGACCGAGCAAATTCAAGGCATGTTCCAGAACATGGGTGGCGGGCGCAAAAAACCGCGCAAACTCAAAGTGGCAGAAGCGATGAAGCTGTTGACCGACGAAGAAGCCATGAAGCTCATCAATGACGAGGAAATGAAAACTCAGGCGATTCAAAACGTCGAGCAAAATGGCATCGTGTTTTTGGACGAGATCGATAAGATTGCGTCACGCTCGGAAATGGGCGGCCCGGATGTGTCGCGCCAGGGCGTGCAGCGGGATTTACTGCCATTGATCGAAGGCACAACCGTGTCGACCAAATACGGCATGATCAAAACCGATCATATTTTGTTCATTGCCAGTGGCGCATTTCATCTTGCCAAACCCAGCGATCTCATTCCCGAATTGCAAGGTCGTTTGCCGATTCGAGTCGAGCTGAATTCCCTGTCGGTCGCGGATTTTGAGCAGATACTCACTAGCACGGACGCCTGTTTAACCAAGCAATACGAAGCGTTACTCGAAACCGAAAAAGTCACACTAGAGTTCAAACCGGAAGCGGTGAAACGCCTTGCGGAAATCGCGTTCGAAGTGAACGAAAAAACCGAAAACATCGGCGCGCGACGGCTCTACACCGTGATGGAAAAGTTGCTCGAAGAAATTTCATTCAGCGCCGGTAAGGGCGGCCCTGAAACGGTGTTGATCGACGCGGCGTATGTTGATAGTCGATTGAAGGAATTGTCGAAGAGCGAGGATTTGGCGCGGTATGTGTTGTGAAGATGGCGGGTGCGATTCCTCCAGAAAGCAAGGGTCGCACAGCACATGAGATTCTGCACAACGACATACTAGACCATTAATCGGGGCATTTTTTCCAACGTCGTTCGTGGCTAGACTATACAAAGCATCAAAAACGCCTACTTGCCATTGCCAGGAGGCGCGTGGATATTGGTTCCTGGCGGTGTATTCTTCAAGGCCGGCGGTGGGATTGCCTCTTGGGGCAAGTCTCAATTGAACCCAGCGGTGCGTAAACGTACCCGACAGATTTACACCTGTGACTTCTGCAGAGCCTGCTCAATATCCCAAATAATGTCGTCGACTTCTTCAATACCGATGGAAAGGCGGATCATGTCGGGCGTGACACCGGCTTTGATTTGCTCGTCTTCGGCGAGTTGGCGATGCGTGGTTGAGGCGGGGTGAATGACTAACGTTTTTGCGTCGCCGACGTTGGCGAGATGGCTTAGGAATTCGCAGTTCTGGATAAATTTTTCACCCGCCGCTTGGCCGCCTTTGATGCCGAACGTGAAGATTGCCCCTGCTCCCTTGGGCATGTATTTTTTCGCGAGCGAGTAATACTTGCTGCTCTTGAGTCCGGGATAGCTCACCCATGAAACCAGCGAATGGCTCTCCAAAAATTCCGCGACTTTCTGCGCGTTGCTGACGTGGCGCTCCATGCGCACGTGCAGGGTTTCCGTACCTTGCAAC
>JANOLP010000088.1:0-17468 GCA_031419835.1 Pseudomonadota bacterium
CCGCTGTCGCTTCGCTGAGTTTGCCATCTAAACATGATGCCAAATTCGAGCAACATTGAATATGCCGCAAGCCCAGTATCCATGCGGCTTGCGGATACATTTTTCTGTAAAATTACCCACACTAAGTCACGAAGACCCAATCAATTTTTCTGGTTGCGTACACTAAGCAAACGATGTACGCGAGCTAGTGTCGGATTTCATTCGTGCTGTACTAGAAATGGCTAGGCAAGAGTAGGCAAATCATTTAGAGCAACATTTTCAACTATTGCATTTCATGTGTCAATTTAGTGTGGGACTCGAACCTCGCAGTGATTTTGTATAGTACTTGCTCCCACCTGTTTCGGGTATTGAAGGGTGTATAATTTATCGATGAATGATGTTACGTCTGATCCGGTCAATCCAATTGCAATGAGCGCAAAAATTCTCGGCGAGCCAATGACCGAGATGCCGCGGGATCTTTATATTCCGCCGGGGGCCTTGCAAATTTTTCTCGAGACGTTCGAAGGCCCGCTCGATCTACTGCTGTATTTGATTCGTAAACATTCTCTCGATATTCTCGATATTCCGATGGCGAAATTAACACGACAATACATGGACTATGTCGAGACGATGCGGCAAAATCAACTGGAGCTCGCGGCAGAATATTTGGTGATGGCGGCGGTATTGATCGAAATTAAATCGCGCATGTTGTTGCCCAAGCCAATCGAGGCGAAGCCCGATGAACTCGATCCACGTGCGGAACTGGTGCGGCGCTTGATCGAATACGAGCAAATGAAAAAGGCGGCGGAAGAACTCAATGTGTTGCCGCAAGCGGGGCGCGATTTTTCCGTCGTTGAGGTTTGGATCGAGCATGCTCTTGGGCAGCGCGTACCCTATGTCAGCGTAGATGATTTGCGTAATACTTGGTTGACATTACTGACTCGCGCCAAATTGCAGCAACATCATAAAATCAAACGCGATGAGTTGTCGGTGCGCGAACACATGACGCGTATATTGCGCCGCCTATCATCGGGCATTTACGTCGAGTTCTCTGAGTTGTTCAACCCGCTCGCGGGCGTGCCGGAGTTGGTCGTGAGTTTCCTTGCGATATTGGAATTGGCGAAAGAAACCTTGGTGCAAATTACACAGAACGAACCCTTCGCGCCGATTTATTTGAAGCGCGCCGGAGCGATTTAATATGGACACGTTAAGCGACTCGTCAGCAATGAAAATGGTGTTGGAAACGGCTCTGCTGACCAGCCAAGAGCCCCTGACGGCGAGCGATTTAAAGAAGTTATTCGACGAGGACGTTTCCGCAGACTCGATCAAACTCGTTCTGCATGAATTGCAAAACGATTGGCAGAATCGTGGTGTTGAACTTGCGAACGTCGCGAGCGGTTGGCGTTTTCAAGCGCGCGCCGAGTTTCAAAAATATTTGGATCGGCTGAATCCCGAAAAGCCGCCCCGCTATTCGCGAGCAGTGATGGAAACCTTGGCGATCATTGCCTACAAGCAACCCGTAACGCGCGGCGATATCGAGGAAATCCGCGGCGTGAATGTGTCGACACAGATCATTAAAGCGCTCGAGGCGCGGGGTTGGGTCGATGTCGTGGGTCAGAAGGAAGTGCCCGGGCGCCCAGCGCTTTACGCAACCACCAAAAATTTCTTAGACGATTTAAATTTGCGCTCCCTCGAAGATTTGCCGACATTGGCGGATTTTCAGAATTCCTTGGAACTGGAACCTACGTTAGCTACCCATGAAAATTGAACGACCGATGCGCAAGCGGCGCACTCAGTTCGGCGAAGTGCCTGAGCGTCCACGGCGTGTGGTGGATGGCGAAGAGCGCGGCGAAAAGTTGCATAAAGTTTTAGCATTAGCCGGAATAGGTTCGCGTCGCGCGATGGAAGAGGAAATTGCCGCGGGTAACGTGATGGTGAATGGCGAAGTCGCGACCCTTGGTATGCGTGTGGGCCACGAAGATCGCGTTACGCTGGGCGGCCGACCGGTGAAACTCAATTTTTCCGATGATGTTCCGCGTATCCTGATTTATCACAAACCCGAAGGTGAAATTGTTACGCGCGACGATCCGGAGGAGCGCGACACGGTGTTCGAAAAGTTACCGCGACTCAAGGGCGAGAAATGGATCGCCGTCGGGCGCTTGGATATCAGTACCAGCGGCCTACTAATATTTACGACCAATGGCGATTTGGCGAATCGATTGATGCATCCGCGTTTTGAAGTCGAGCGTGAGTATGCGGTGCGGGTGATGGGGCAGTTGAGCGAAGAACAAGCTCAGCGCTTAGTCACGGGCGTTGAATTAGAAGATGGACCGGCGAAAATCGAAACGCTCGACGATCGCGGTGGTGAGGGTAGCAATCATTGGTACGGTGTAGTGCTGCGCGAAGGACGTAATCGCGAAGTGCGCCGACTGTTTGAGGCGGTGGGGTTGACCGTGAGCCGCTTGCTACGGGTGCGTTACGGAATTCTTAATATGCCGTCTTACCTCAAGCGTGGGCAAACCCTGGAGCTGGGTCCGGCGGAAGTCGAGAAAATTCTTAGTTGGGTCGGAATGACGGGCGAGAACGAGAGCGAGAATTTCTTACGTTCGAACCATCCGTTTAATCGCCGTGCGCGGCCAGATCGCTCTGGGTCAGGAGAAATACAAAGTCGGCGCCGCTCGCCGTATCGAGCCAGATAAAGGGTAGTTCAGGATAGGTAGCTTCCATGGCGGCGCGGTTGTGGCCGATCTCCACAACTAAAATTCCGTTCGGTTCCAAGTGCTCAGGCGCTGCGCGCAAAATTTCCCGTACGTGATCTAAGCCTTCGTCGCCGCTAGCCAACGCGAGTGATGGTTCGTGGCGATATTCTTCCGGTAGCGCCGCCATCGACTGGCTCTTTACATAGGGCGGATTGCTGACAATCAGATCGTAGCGGCAGCCTTTCAACGCTGCGAACAAATCCGATTTCACCAAGCGGATCTCTTCTTCGAATCCGTAGTCGTTGATATTGCGTTGCGCGACCTCGAGCGCGTCGGCGGAAAGATCGACGGCGTCGACGTCCGCGTTTGAATAGTGATCCGCCAGCAAAATCGCGAGACAGCCGGAACCGGTGCAAAGGTCGAGCGCGCTGCGCACATTGAGCGAATCGGGCAGCCATGGCTCCAATCCATCGGGCAACAATTCGGCGATGAACGATCGCGGCACGATGACACGCTCATCGACGTAAAAGCGATGCGCCCCAAGCCATGCCTCGTTGGTCAAGTAAGCGGCCGGGACTCGTTGCTGGATGCGCTTCTCCAGCATATTAAATAGTTGATGCAATTCGTCTGGCAGAAGCTTCGCGTCGAGAAATGGATCGAGGCGATCGAGCGGCAAATGCAAGGTATGCAATATCAAATAAGCGGCTTCGTCATAGGCGTTCCCGAGTCCGTGGCCGAACGACAATTTCGCTTCGTTAAAGCGGCTGACGGCAAATCGCAATACCTCGCGAATGGTTTTGAGATGTTGGTTGGCGATATCAAACATTTAGAATATTTTCCAGCGTCTTGAAATAAATTTCCGATAGCGGCTCGATGTCGGCGACATTGACGTGCTCGTTTAATTTGTGAATGCTGGCATTCACTGGGCCGAATTCGATCAGCTCGTCGCAAATATCTTTGATGAATCGTCCGTCCGACGTGCCTCCCGTGCAAGAAATTTCCGGCGCGCTTCCGGTTACACTTTGAATTGCTTCGCTGATTGCAGTAACCAATGCACCTCGATTCGTCAAGAATGGCTTCCCGCCTAGCTCCCAGGCCAATTGATAGTCGAGATCGTGTTTTTTCAAAACACTTTCAACGCGTGCTTTCAGCGATTCCGGCGTGCTGACCGTCGCGAAACGAAAATTGAATAACACTTCGGCGCTACCCGGAATGACATTGGTCGCACCGGTTCCGGCATGTAGATTGGATATCTGCCAAGTCGTCGGTGGAAAATACTCATTACCGTTATCCCAAACTATTGTTGCGAGTTCCGCCAAGGCAGGCGCCGACAAATGGATCGGATTTTTTGCCAAATGCGGATAGGCGACATGGCCTTGAATACCAATAATCGTGAGCTTGCCCGACAAGGAACCGCGACGACCGTTCTTGATCATGTCGCCGAGTCTGTCGACGCAGGTCGGTTCGCCGACGATGCAGTAATTCAGCAATTCACCGCGCGCGCGCAACGCATCGACAACACGCACCGTGCCGTCGACGGCAGGACCTTCTTCATCGGAAGTAATGAGTAATCCAATCGAGCCGGGCAGGTTTGGATACGTCGCAACGAAACGCTCCGTAGCGGTGACGAACGCGGCGATGGAAGTTTTCATGTCCGCGGCGCCACGGCCATACAATTTGCCATCACGAATGGTCGGCTGAAATGGATCGCTGTGCCATTGTTCAAGCGGGCCGGTGGGGACGACGTCCGTATGTCCCGCGAACGCAATCAATGGTCCGGTAATGCCGCGCCGCGCCCACATATTATCGACGCCATTATTACTAATGCGCTCGAAGGCAAAGCCGAGCGGCGCGAGGCGTTTTCGTAGGATGGCTTGGCAATGGCCGTCTTCAGGTGTGACGGTCCGTTGCGCGATGAGTTGTTGAGTGAGTTCAAGTGTGGCGGGCATGACATTCGAGATAGAAGGCTAAATGGGGTAATTACGACGTCGCATTTGTAGTTGCCTTGAATGAAAAACGACGCAAGGAATCGGCATTCACGCCGCGCTCAATGTAGTGAATCTCGCCATCGTGTTTCGCGAGCAGCAATGTGGAACAGCGAGTTCCGTAATTTTCGGCGCGGATAAAAATAGGCGAGAGCCAGCGTTCTTTTTCTAGGCCGACACCGGTATCCGGTAGTTCGCCGTCACTCGCGAGCGAATCGTCGCTCAATAGCGCGAAGAGCCGTTTTTCCAGCATGTCCGAGCTTTCGCGCAACGTCGATTCCAAATTCTTTTTTGCGCGTACAACTTTGGGCCACGGCGTATCGAGCTGGTCGTTGCTCAGGCCATATATGCCGGGCGCAATTGGAACAGTTTTTTTTGTGGCGCTACCGAAGTAAGTAAGTAGGTCATTTGAGCGGACGATGAGGTTAAAGCCATTGTAGTCGTCGGCTTCTGAAGCCAAATTGTCTAGGAAATCAGTTGGCGTGTCGCTGCCGGTAAGGAAACGTGAAACGATATGGCCACGGGATTTCGCGCTACTTCGGAATGAGCTTGGGTCGCGTACATTTGTCAGCGCGGCAAAGCGTCCGTTTTTATTGACGCCCATCCACGTTCCGCCTTGCTCTAAGTCCCGTCCAGCGAGCACGTTGGGGTGATCGGTCCAATAATCTGCTGCGGCCGTGGGGCGACTAAAAAATTCATCGCGATTGGCGGCAACGATGAGCGGAAATTCAGGATGACACTGATAGGCCATCACGAGTAAGCACATAACTATTTCGCGAAACTATTTTGACGTGGCCTGGATCGGCGTCGCACTACTCGCTGCTCGGCAGGCTAAAGTCAAAGGAGACCGCCTCTTTTTTCGGCATCGCCGCTTCGACTTTGCGCGCGGTATCAACTTCCGTGCTATTGACTTGTAACGACAGATTGGTTGGCGATTCGGCGTTGGCAAGGGCCGTCTCCCAAGTGATGCGGCCGGCGCGGAATAGTTTGAGGATCGACTGATCGAAGTTCATCAAGCTCGGCGAGAGGCTTTCCTGCATCGCAGCCTTGATTTCGCCAACGGAGCCGCGCTCGATCAAATCGGCGACTCGCTGCGTGTTCACCAGTAGTTCAAATGCCGGAACACGCTTGCCGTCTTTCCCCGGCATCAACCTTAACGCAATGACTGCCTTGAGGCTCACCGACAAATCTTGCAATAGCGTATTGCGGTTTTCCATCGGGTACATTTGGATGATGCGGTTGAGCACGTGGTAGGTATTGTTTGCATGCAAGGTTGCCAAGCAAAGATGCCCGGAGAGCGCGAAGTTCATCGCCATCGTCATCGTTTGCGCTTCGCGAATCTCTCCGATCAGCATGCAGTCTGGCGCTTGGCGCAGGGCACTTTTCAGCGCGTTAGGATACGAATGGGAATCCAAGCCAATATCGCGCTGGCTGACGATGGATTTATTGTGGCGAAACATAAATTCCACCGGATCTTCGAGCGTCAGTATGTGACCGGTTTTGGTCGCGATGCGATGGTTTAGCATCGCGGCAAGCGTCGATGATTTCCCCGAACCCGTGGGGCCGACAACCAAGATCAAACCGCGTTTCTCGGTGATTAAATCATAGAGAAACGGCGGTAGATTAAGATCCTTGAGACTTGGAATATTGAAACTAACATACCGCGCAACAAGCGCCATGCTACCGCGTTGTCGATAGATATTGATGCGGAAATTGCCTATGTCGGGAATTACCAGCGACATGTTGAGCTCGAGATTTTCCTCGTAGGTCTTGATCTGCTCGGCCGACATGATCTCGTAGCAAATTTTCTTGATCGATTCCGGCGCCATGATCTGCTGATTGATCGGCACGACACTTCCGTCGACACTGATGTGTATCGGTGCGCCTGCCGCGATGAAAAGGTCCGAAGCCTTCTTCGCGGCCATCATCGCAAAAACGGGTTTGAGGATCACCTAATTTTCCTGACTGACTGGGGACGCGGAGCCGAGCCCGAGCGCTTGCCACTGAGCGGCCCATTGCTCTGTGGGCATGCGTTTGAATCCACTCTTGGCGAATTGATGCCAACGGCCGGTGACGAAGCACATCAATAAATTTGCCATGGCATTGGTTTCGATCGAGGCGTCAAGATCGTTTTGCGATGCCGCAACGCGCAGACTTTGCCTTAGGCTCGCTTCGATGCGGTCGTGCAATTGGCTGATGCGCGCCTGTAGGCGATTGTCTTCATTCACCAGCGCATCGCCGATCAAAACGCGCGTCATGCCTTGGTTTTTCTGCGCGAATGCCAAGAGTAAAGCGATGACCGATTCGAGTTGCTTTAAGCCGCTGGTTTCCTCGGCAGCAATTTTATTAATCAGCGAGAAAACCGTTTGCTCGATGAATTCAATTAATCCTTCAAACATTTGCGCCTTGCTGGCGAAGTGGCGATACAACGCAGCTTCCGACACATTGAGTTTAGCGGCGAGTGCAGCGGTGGTGATTCTCTCGCCCTGCGGATGTTCCAGCATATGAGCGAGCGTTTCTAGAATTTGGGTCTTACGCTCACCGGGTTTGGTGGGCATACGTGATCTCCCTTGGCTGATTGGGCAATATTCTATCGTAGGAATCGATCTAGTGCCGCATTGTATATTGGCGTGAGGCGCAAGCCGTTGTGTGCGCCCCCCGGAATAGTGACAAGCTCCTTCGACGATTGAATTAACGGCAACACGCGCTGGCTCGATTCGTAGGGGATCACTTCGTCTGCAGTGCCATGCAAAAGATAAATGGGAATCTTGATTTGTGGCAGCGCGAGATCGGTCCGCATTGGATATTTTAGTAAGAATCCGGGCACGAGCGGATAAAACTGTGCCGTCAAATCCTTGAGGCTAACATAGGGCGTTTCGAGGATCAGCATTTTTGCCGGATGACGCAGCGCGATTTTGGCCGCCAGACCCGTTCCGAGCGAACGTCCATATAGAACAATGTTCTTTGGTGCGTAGCGTTGACTGACGTAACGATAGACGCGATCCGCGTCGTCCAGGAGTTGCTGTTCCGACGCGATTTTCCCGGTGCTTTTGCCGTAGCCGCGATAGTCGAATATAAACAGATCATAACCGCGCGTCGTAAAGCTTTCGGCAACTTCTCCCCAGCGCCGTAAACTACCGGCATTGCCGTGAAAAAATAAAACCACACCTTTTGGCTTGTTCGTGGTGAAGTGTAAGGCATTAAGCGTGGCGCCATCGACCGGTAAGTTTACTTCGCCAAATGTTTGTGGAAAGTCGAAGCGAAAATCCGCGGCTAATGATTCGGGGCGAAACACCAAGCTGTCTTGGCTGAAATACAACGCGCTGCAAACTAATACATAACTCGCCGGGATCGCGAAGAGAACCCAGCGGATAAATTTTCGCATCGCTAGCGGCGACCGCCCAAGATCGAACCTAGTACGCCTCGAATTATTTGCCGGCCGAGTTGACTGCCGATTGCGCGAGCGGCACTTTTTGCCGTGGCTTCCAAGATACCCTCGCGCTGACGCGCTCCAGGCTTGGTTCCCGAGGCACTTGCCCCGCCGAGGCCGATGGAATCTAGTACACCGCCGAGTATGCCTTTACCCGCACTCTCGGCCGCGGATGCCGTTTCATCGGCGCGCGCTTTGAGTTTTTCGTAGGCTGATTCGCGGTCAATGGTTTTTTCGTATTGACCCGCCACCAATGAACCTTGCACTAATGCGGTCCGTTGTGCCGCGGTGATCGGTCCGATTTGCGATGTTGGCGGTAACACGAAAGCGCGCTCAACAATACCTGGCCGGCCTTTCTCATCGAGAAAAGAAACGAGTGCTTCGCCGACCGCGAGCTCGGTGATGACCGTTTCGACGTCGAGTTTAGGATTCGCGCGAAAGGTATCGGCGGCCGCTTTAACGTTCTTTTGGTCTTTCGGCGTGAAGGCCCGCAGCGCATGCTGCACACGATTGCCCAATTGGCCCAGAACTGTTTCGGGAACATCGAGCGGATTTTGTGTGATGAAGTAAACTCCCACCCCTTTGGAACGCGACAACCTTACGACCAATTCGATGCGTTCCAACATATGCTTCGGCGCATCGTTAAACAGCAAATGCGCTTCATCGAAAAAGAACACGATTTTCGGCTTTTCAGAATCGCCGATTTCCGGCAAGCGCTCGTAGAGTTCAGACAATAGCCACAGTAAAAACGTCGAATAAACCCGTGGCGCTTGCAGCAGCTTATCCGCCGCGAGGATATTTACTACGCCACGTCCACCATTGCTCGTTTGCATCAAGTCATCTAAATTCAACACGGGTTCGCCAAAAAATTTTTCGCCACCTTGTTGTTCTAAGGTCAGCAAACCGCGTTGAATTGCGCCGACGCTTGCAGTAGAGACGTTGCCGTATTCGGTGGTGAATTGGCTGGCATTGTCGCCAACGAATTGCAGCATCGCGCGCAAATCTTTTAAATCGAGTAACAGCATGCCATTGTCGTCGGCGATCTTAAACACCATCGCGAGTACGCCTTCTTGCGTTTCGTTAAGGCTGAGGACGCGCGCTAACAATAGTGGACCCATTTCAGATATCGTGGCGCGAACCGGATGGCCTTGCTCACCGAAAACGTCCCATAGCGTGACCGGAAAAGCACTCGGCTTATGTTCCGTAAGGCCGAGTTGTTTGACGCGCTCCGCGACTTTCGGATTGTTGCCACCGGCTTGGCTGATACCGGTGAGGTCGCCTTTGACATCGGCCATAAATACCGGCACGCCGATGCTGCTGAAATGTTCGGCAAGCACCTGCAGCGTGACAGTTTTGCCGGTTCCGGTTGCGCCGGCAATCAAGCCGTGGCGATTCGCCATACTGGGCAAGAGAACACAATCGATGTTGCTCTTCGCGATTAAAAGCGGTGCGGTCATGGATTTCCGATCACTGTTTGATTAGTTCGAGATGTTATCATTACACGATTCGAAAAGTCTGAGTAGGTAATGTATGGCAGGACATTCTAAGTGGGCGAATATCAAGCATAAAAAAGCCGCCACGGACGCAAAGCGCGGCAAGATCTTCACGCGCCTCATCAAAGAAATTACCGTCGCCTCGCGACTTGGCGGCAACGATATCGGCTCCAATCCACGCATGCGTTTAGCGGTCGATAAGGCTTACGAAAACAATATGCCAAAGGACACCATCGAGCGCGCTATCAAACGCGGTTCTGGTGAGTTAGAGGGCGTTAGTTACGAAGAAGTTCGCTACGAAGGCTATGGCATTGCGGGCGCGGCAGTGATGGTCGATTGTTTAACGGACAACAAAACGCGCACCGTTGCCGATGTGCGCCACGCGTTTACTAAGTACGGCGGAAATTTGGGCACCGACGGCTCGGTGGCATTTTTGTTCAAACATTGCGGCCAGTTGATGTTCGCGCCGGGAACTAATGAAAATAAACTGATGGAAGCCGCGCTGGAAGCGGGCGCCGACGATGTTATCGGAAACGACGATGGTAGCTTTGAAGTTGTAACCGGCCCCTACGATTTTGCGCAGGTCAAAGAAGCGTTGGCGAAAGTGGGACTGAAAGCCGAATTTGCCGAAGTTAGCATGAAGCCAGAGAACGAAACCGAAATGGTAGGGGATGATGCGGTGAGAATGCAAAAGTTGTTGGACGCATTGGAAGCGCTCGACGATGTTCAAAACGTGTACACAACTGCAGTCATTGGAGATTGACGTGCGCCTGAACGTGCCGGTGACTTTTTTTGTTTTCGTGTTTTCATTCTTGTCGATAGACTCGCCTCGTGCCGACGAGTTAACACCTGCGAAGAGCGCTGACATTCAATCATTGTTCAAACTTTCCGGCACCGATAGCCTGGCGATGCGCATGGCGACCGTTGCAGTTCAGCAGATCACGCAGGCTGTGCGGCAAGCGCGGGCGGATCTGCCGGCGCGGGCATTCGCGATTATCGAAGAGGAAACTCAAAAAAGTTTCCAAGAAAACATCGATACCCCAAATGGCCTAATTGCCCGATTCGTGCCGATTTACTCGGAAATCTTCACCCACGATGAAGTGAAGGAACTCATTGCGTTTCATCGCTCCCCGGTTGGGGCTAAGCTGCGCTCCGTTCAGGACGAATTGTTTAAAAAGGGTATGGAAGTGGGGCAACAATGGAGCCAGGAGTTGGGCCCGGAACTTCAACGACGCATCCAAGATCGATTCGCCATCGAAAGTTACGACCTTGGCCCCGCGTCAAAGCCGGAGCCACGTCAATAGCCGCTGCCACGATTCGTATCCTCGGCTTGGATCCGGGATTGCGCGCCACGGGGTTTGGCGTACTCGATAAATCCAATCGATTAACCTATGTGGTGAGTGGCTCGATCAAAACAAAAGCGACGGATGATTTACCGGCGCGGCTAAAGACGATTTGGGAGGGCTTACGCGAAATTATCGCGACCTATCAACCGCAGCAGGTAGCGGTGGAGAAAGTTTTCGTCAACGTTAACCCGCAATCGACTTTGTTGCTCGGTCAGGCGCGTGGCGTGGCGATCTGCGCAGCAGTGGCGAAGGAGCTTGCGGTATTCGAATACACCGCCTTGCAAGTTAAACAGGCCGTGGTCGGCAATGGCCACGCGAAAAAGGAACAAGTCCAAGAGATGGTCAAACGATTGTTGACCTTGCCAGCGGCGCCTCAAGCCGATGCCGCTGACGCATTGGCGTGCGCGATTTGTCACGCCCATGGTGGCATGGGCATGGGCGGGCTCGCGACGGCTGGCTTTCGCATGAAAAATGGGAGATTGGTGCGATGATTGGCCGCTTAAGCGGCAAGCTGATCGAGAAGCAGCCGCCGCAAATCATCGTCGATGTGCAAGGCCTCGGCTACGAGCTCGATGTGCCGATGAGCACCTTTTACAACTTGCCGGGCTTGGGCGAATCGATCACATTATTTACCCATTTGGTGGTGCGCGAAGACGCGCATTTGCTCTATGGTTTTGGCAGCGATGACGAGCGCCGTGCGTTTCGCCAATTGCTTAAAATCAGCGGCGTCGGGCCTAAGTTAGCGTTATCTGTTTTGAGTGGACTGTCGGTTTCAGATTTAGCACAAACTGTGGCGATGCAAGAAACGGGGCGACTGACGAAAATTCCCGGCGTCGGGAAAAAAACCGCCGAGCGCTTGGTGCTGGAATTGCGCGATAAATTAGACCACGGACCGAGCGTATCGGCAGCAGTCGGAACGCCAAAAGCCAACAGCGGCGATGTGCTTAATGCGCTATTGGCCCTCGGCTATAATGACCGCGAAGCGCAATGGGCGCTAAAGCAAATTCCCAACGATTTGAGCGTTTCGGAAAGCATTCGGCAGGCACTTAAACAGCTGTCCAAACAATAGAGAAATTCACGCGTCATGATTGAAACCGATCGCATGATTTCCCCGGCCCCGGCGTCTCCGCAGGAGGAGGCGCAGGAGCGCGCGTTGCGCCCGAAGATGCTCGACGAATATGTCGGTCAGGAAAAGGCGCGCGGTCAGTTGGAAATTTTTATTCAAGCGGCGCGGCAACGCAAAGAATCACTCGATCATGTTTTGTTGTTCGGTCCGCCTGGTTTGGGCAAGACAACGTTGGCCCATATCATCGCGCGCGAGATGGGCGTGAATCTGCGTCAAACATCCGGCCCAGTGTTGGAGCGTGCTGGCGATCTCGCGGCGATTCTCACCAATCTCGAACCAAACGATGTGTTATTCATCGATGAAATTCATCGCCTCTCGCCGGTCGTCGAAGAGATTTTGTATCCCGCGCTGGAAGATTTTCAGATTGACATCATGATCGGCGAAGGCCCGGCCGCACGTTCGGTGAAGCTCGATTTGCCGCCATTCACCCTCGTGGGGGCGACGACCCGCGCTGGCATGCTGACCAATCCGCTACGTGATCGTTTCGGCATCGTGGCGCGCCTGGAGTTTTATACGCCCGAGGAATTAAAGCGCATCGTTAATCGTTCCGCACGTTTGCTGAACGTCGAAATTACCGACGATGGAACATTGGAAATCGCGCGCCGTTCGCGCGGCACACCACGAATTGCGAATCGCCTGCTGCGCCGTGTGCGCGACTACGCGGAAGTGAAGGGCACCGGCAAGGTCAGTAAAGAAATCGCGGATGCCGGGCTCGCGATGCTTGATGTCGACGTTGTCGGCCTAGATGTGATGGACCGTAAGCTGCTTTGCGCCATCATAGAAAAATTCAATGGCGGGCCCGTGGGTCTCGACAACGTTGCAGCGGCTATCGGTGAAGAACGCGACACCATCGAAGACGTCTTGGAGCCCTATTTGATTCAGCAAGGTTATTTGCATCGCACGCCGCGCGGCCGCATGGCTACGCCCCTTGCGTACCAGCATCTCGGCTTGCCTGGGCAAACGATGCCGGCAACGGGGGATCTGTGGCGATAAAACCTGCGTATGACTTGAGCCGGCCGATTGAGACCGCCGGCGTGTTCGCGTTTCCGGTGACGGTGTATTACGAAGACACCGACACCCTCGGCATGGTTTATCACTCGAATTATTTGAAATATTTCGAGCGTGCGCGGGTCGAATGGCTTAACGCTATTGATGTTAATTTAGTCAAAATCGCCCAGGCGGCGCGGCAAGCTTTTGTTGTGCATCGGGTCAATATCGAATATCTTAAGCCCGCAGCCCTGGGGGATCGATTGCACGCGACCGTCGAAGTGCTGGAAATTCGCAGTTGTTTCGTGGAATTGCGGCAAACCGTGCGGCGCGGTGAGGAGTTGTTAACCCAAGCCGAGGTTCGTATCGTTTATATTGATATGGACAAATTAAAACCCGTTGTCCTGCCGGACCTGGTTCGTAAAAAATTGAATAAGGTGAGCTAAGTGTGAATCTAAATACTGACATGTCGCTCTTAAGCCTGATCACCGGCGCGAGCGTGCTGGTGCAGATTGTGATGGCACTATTGCTTCTCGCGTCGTTCATTTCTTGGTCCTACATTTTCACTAAGACCTTCGCCGTCCGCCGCGCGAAGCAAGAATCAGAAAAATTCGAGCGTGACTTTTGGGGTGGCTCGGATTTGAATTCGCTATTCCAAGGCGCAACCAGCGGCCGCAAAGAAACCGGCACATTGGAGCGTATTTTCGAAGCGGGTTTTCGCGAATTTTTGAAACATCGTCGCCAGCCGGGCATGGATGTCAGCGTCGTCATGGACGGCACGCGCCGCGCCATGCGCGCGACGTACCAGCGCGAAATGGACATGCTCGAATCGCATATGTCGTTCCTCGCATCGGTCGGATCGGTTAGCCCATACGTTGGGCTGTTCGGTACCGTCTGGGGCATCATGAACTCTTTTCGCGGCCTCGCGAACGTAGCGCAAGCAACCCTTTCCCACGTTGCGCCGGGCATTGCCGAGGCGTTGATCGCAACGGCCATGGGCTTGTTTGCCGCGATTCCAGCGGTGGTCGCCTACAATCGTTTCACGCACGATATCGATCGCCTGGCAATTCGCTTCGAAAGTTTCATGGAAGAATTTTCCAATATTCTGCAACGCCAATTGCATACCACCGTCACGGAAAAATACGTGCCGTAAGCCATGCTGCGTAAACCCCGGAAGCTCAAAAACGAAATCAACGTCGTTCCATATATCGATGTGATGTTGGTGTTGCTCGTCATCTTTATGGTGACCGCGCCGTTAGTCAATCCGGGACAAATCGAACTACCGGGTATGGGCAGCAGCGTCAGTCCGGTGACGGCGCCGATTGAGATCACGGTGCGAGCCGATAAATCAATTTGGTTTCGCGATCGATCGACGACCGATAAAGAGATCGAAGTGGTGCGTTTTGAAATTGGATCCATGGTGAAAAAACGCCAAGAGAAAAATAGCAACCAATCCGTCGTCATCGCGGCCGACAAAACACTTCAGTACGACGAAGTCATGAAGGTGATGGACGCGTTGCGTGAAGCGAATGTCAAACGAATCGGGCTGCTGGCGAAACCGAGGAAGGGGTAGGAACCTCTGATTAAGTCCCTCGCGGTCGCGCTGAAGTTTGCCGGGTGGCAGGCGCGACGTGGCGAGCGCGGTGTAGCTGGTCTACATCAGCGAGTCCGCAACAAAGCATGCCGCCCGGCAAACTTCAGCCCATGCGGGTTGTATCGAGAAGGAACCGCTCGCGTTGTTGCGCCGCTCGCCAAGGGAACGACCCTTGGCTTCGCACCGACGCCTAGCGATCGATCCCTTCTCGATGCAACGCGAGCCGCGATGGACTTAATCAGAGGTTCCTGATGCAAGATCCGCGTGAGCGGGGCCGCCTACGCGCTCTGCTGTTAGCCACGGTCGTCCATGTTTTATTCTTTGGCCTGTTGTTGTTTGGTGTCAGTTGGCAAACTAAACAGCCGGAGCCGATCGAAGTCGATCTTTGGGAAGACATTCCGATCACCCAAGCTATCGCGGCAGATAATGCGATTCCGCCGCCGCAAGACACGGTCAAACCGCCACCTTCCGATTCCAAACCGTCGGCCACAGACATAAAAACCAAGGCCGACCCTAAGGTCAAAGTAGTCCCGCCCAAGCCGGAAAAGCCTCGCACCGAATCCGAGACCAAAAAACTCAAGGAAGAGTTGGCTAACGAGAAGCGCAAACACGCGGAAGCCACCGCCGATTACGAGAAACAGCGCAAGCTAGAGGACGCGCAGCTTCGTCAACATTTTGACCAAGAGAAAAAGAAGCTTGAGCTTGCGCAAGAATTGGCGCGCAAGGAACACGATGCCGAGAAACAAAAGTTATTGGAACAAGCTGAACTTGCCTTAGAACAGAAGCGCAAGATGGAGGAAGAGAAGCGTCGCATTGAGGACGAAAAGCGCAAAGCAGAGGAAGAAAAGCGTAAGGCCGAGGAGGAGAAAGAGCGCATGGAAGAAGAAAAACGCCGTGCGATCGAAGAGAAGCAGAAAATCGAGGAAGAAAAGAAACGTCTCGCCGAGGAAAAAGAAAAGGCGGAAGAGGAAAAGCGCCGCTTGCAGGAAGAGCGCAAAAAAGCCGAAGAAGAGAAGAAAGAGGAAAAACGCAAAGCCGAAGAAGAACGCAAACGCGAACGTGACGAGGAGAAAAAACGCGCGTTGGAGGAACGCAAGAAAACCGACGAAGAAAAGAAACGTTTGGTTGAAGAAAAGCAAAAAGCTGAAGACGACCGCAAGAAATCGGAAGAGGAGAAAAAGCATCTCCTTGAGGAAAAGAATAAAGCGGAAAACGACAAGAAAAAGGCCGAGGACGAGCGTAAACGCGAGAAAGAGCAAGAGAAAAAACAGGCTCAAGACGACAAAGAAAAAGCGGAAGCGGCTGAGAAACAAAAACGCGACGATGAAGATAAGGACAAAGAGAAGGAGAAAAAACGTGAGGAAGAAAAGCAGCTAGCTGAAGAAAAACGCAAGGACGAAGAAAAGAAAGAGCAAGAGAAAAAGCTCGTGGAAGAAAAGCATAAAGAGGAAGAAAAGAAAAAGCACGACGAGGAAAAACGCGTCGCCGAGGAAAAAAGGAAGGACGAGGAACGCAAAAAGCAAGACGAAGAAAAACGCGTCGCCGAAGAGAAGCGCAAGCAGGATGAAGAACGCTCCTCCAAGGAAAAAGCCGCTAAAGAGGCGGCCGAGCGCGTGCGTCAGCAAGCGGAAGCGGCGAAAAAGCTGAAGGACGAATACATCGGCAAGATCAAAGCCAAGATCGAGCAGAACACCTTCGCGCCGGAAGGCATGACCGGTAATCCGCGTGCCGAGTTTAAGATCGTGTTATTGCCGACGGGTGAAGTGTTGAGTGCAACGTTGGTGAAATCCAGCGGTAACCCTGCTTACGACGAAGCGGTCGAGCGCAGCATTTACAAATCGGCACCACTTCCGGTGCCGCCGAACAATCCGGAATTATTCCGCGAGTTTCGCGAATTGCGTTTGCCCTTTACCTATACGCATCGTTAAGCACCGCATTAATCGGAGGTACCAGAAATGACGGCTATTACCCCCAAAGTAACAGCGCACGACACATTGCCCGCGATGGCATCGCGCTTCGTCAAGGTGAAAGAAATTCCCTGGGAGCAAAGCGCGATTTATCCTGGTATTGAAACCAAGACATTGTTGGTGGATCCTTCGTCCGGCCTGCTCAGCATGCTAATGCGATTACAACCGGGTGCAAAAATTCCCGATCACGAGCACGTTTTGATCGAGCAAACCTATGTCATCGAAGGTGCACTTATTTGCGCGGAAGGCGTATGCGAGGCCGGGGAATATGTTTGGCGGCCCGCGGGAAGTCGCCACGAGGCGTGGGGCGGCGAGCGGGGTGCGGTATTGTTGGGGATGTTCCAAATCCCGAATCGATTTTTTGCAGCAAACGGAAAAATGGAAGATTTCTTGGGACAGGATTGGGATTCGCGGTGGGGCGACGTATTCTCGCGGCACGAGCAAGCGCAGTTTGCTTAAGCGCAAACGCCCAACCCACTTGCCCTTTGGTCAGTTTTGATGCTACGCCGCCCTGGCGCCGCGTACGCGCTCACATCTGATCCGCGTTCATGGCGCGCGCCGCACGCCAAGAACAAATGGGGTCAGATACGATTTATAATCTTCATCCCTTGTTTTTCCTCGGCCGCCCCTTTTATGGAATTATTCTTCGATATCCGATAGGTATCCATTGCGTACCTATTGAATACCTTATAGAATTGGATATCAACCACACCCCCCAGTAAGGCATCGCATGGCTAAAGAAGTGCAAATGTCGATCAAGATGGAATCGGAGTTACGCGACCGGTTCATGGCCGTGGCGGCTGATCGCCATCGCCCCGCCGCTCAGATCATCCGTGACCTGATGCGCCTTTACATTGCTGAC
>JANOLP010000089.1:0-7965 GCA_031419835.1 Pseudomonadota bacterium
TCGATCAAAATACGCCCGCTATCAAGGTTGTAGAGCCGCTGAATCAGTTTAACGAACGTGCTTTTGCCGCTGCCGGAATGGCCGACCAGGCCAACGCGTTCACCTGGGCGAATCGTGATTGACAGCTCGTTATACAACGGCTCCGATTGTCCGACGTAGCGGAACGTGACGTCGTTAAACTCGATGCCGCCGCGTGGAACTTTCAGCGCCATCGCGTTGGTGCGATCGCGCACGTCCGATTGCGTTGCGCGGAAGGTGACGACATCTTCCATTTCGTTGACGGATTTTTGCAAGTTGCGTACGTGCTGACCCACATCGCGTAAATAGCCGTTGATCATGAGTTGAGTCGCCACGAGATAGGCGATATCGCCGGCAGTCGCACGGCCGTTAACCCATAGCCACAGACCGCAGCCGAGCAACGCACCTTGCAACAGCCAGAGAATGGTCGATTGAATGAGACCCGTGTCGACGCTGCGATTCCAAGCCAACAGCGAGCGGCTGCGCCAGGTATCCGCGATCTCGGCGAACGCGCCTTGTTCGCGCGCTTCTGCGCCGAAAGCTTTTACTATTGCGTTCGCGCCGATCGTGTCGGCAAGATAACCGCCGATGCGCGAATCGGATTCCTGCGCATTGCGGGCAGCGGGCGCAACCCAGCCGACTGATAGCCACACACTTGCCACGATAAAAATCGTGACGCCCGTTCCGACGACCAGTCCCAATACCGGCCAGCGCCACGCGAATAAAATCGTTACACCGAACGCCACGACCAGCGCGGGAATCAAGCCGAACATTAACGTGTCGCCGAACGAATCGAACGCCCACATGCCGCGGGTAATCTTTCGCACCGTGGCGCCGGCGAAGGCGTTCGCGTGCCAATCGGCGGAGAAGCGTTGCACTGATGCAAAACCATCGTAGACAATTTGGCGCAACACATTGCTCGCGAGCCGATTCCACAAGCGTAAATGTATATAGCGAATCAGCGGTACCAATGCGGCGAGAAGCAAGAAAAGCATCAGCGCCGAGAGCGCATTTTGCATGCCTTCAGCCGGCGTTGTAGAAGCAGCTTCCACCAAACGCCCGGCAGCGATCGGCACCGTGACGTCGACCAGCGTAGAGCCGATGCGCGTGGCAAATACGGCAGCAAGCGCCCACGGCCAGCGTTGCCAATAGTCCCACGCGAAGCGAAAAGCGGAAGAGTAGACGGACCAGAGCATGTTGTTGAATTTGGGCTGTTGAATAACCACCTCACCCAACGTATTTGGTCATTGCGAGGCGCTTAGCGACGAAGCAATTTCGATTTCAGCCGGCACAGAATACGAGATTGCTTCGTCGCACAAAGCGCTCCTTTTCATGAACCTGATTTGACCGATGTTTGTAATAATAAGGGCTTGCCCCTCACCCCCACCCCTCCCCGCAGGGGCGAGGAGACCAAACTCCCTCTCCCGCTTCGCGGGAGAGCAATTGGGGTGAGGGTGGGCTTAGGTTTGAGACTTGTGCGGTTCACGGTCCGTGGGCAGTATCAGCAGCGCCGATACAGGCAACTCGCAATGACGGAGGCGAAATTCTATAACTATTTCTTCGGCACAGGTTCTTTGGCGGCAGGTTTTTCCGGCACGACCTCATCGTCGAAAATAATCTCTTCGTCGTCGCCGTTTTTCTTCGGCGGATTGCCGTCGTAGATCAACACTTCGCGCCGTTGCAAAAAGGCATCGCGCAAGAACGAATATTTATCGACCGCGCCGGCTTCTTCCAGCACTTTCTCCGTATCCAATAAATTGGAGCGCAGATTCATGGCCTCAACCGCCGTCAGGCCAAGACGCGCGTTGGTATTACTAATGATGTACGTCGTGGGCGTGAGGAACGTATCGACAACGCGCCCACCCGCATCGCGCAACGTGCTGGCCCCAAGCAATGGCAACGTCCAGTAAGGCCCTGGGCCGACGCCCCACCAGCCAAGCGTTTGGCCGAAATCTTCGTTCTGTTTCAGGTTACCGGCGGCGCCGGCGACATCGATCAATCCGCCGAGGCCGAACGTCGTGTTGATCACGACACGGCCGAAGCCCGCGACCGCGCGCTGGCCTTTTCCTTGAAATAAATCGTTGAAAAAAACCGAGACATCATTAATGTTGCCGAAAAAATTTGTGACGCCCACGCGCACAAATTTTGGCGTGACAAAACGATAGGCTTTCGCGACCGGCTTCACGACAGCTTTGTCCGCAGCCTCGTTGAATTTGAACACGGTGCGATTCATCGGCTCCCATGGGTCGCGCGGATCGCGCTCGCCGGGGACGCTTGCACAGGCAGACATTAGTGCGAAAAAAAATAGCGCGGAAATTGTTTGCAGCAATCTGTTGTTGATTGAAATCATGAATACCCCCAAGTTTATTGCATGAGTGATTTATCGGTATTTATTTAGCGTCCATTATAAAGCGCATCGACAAATCGATCGCCTTAATATCCTTGGTCAGAGCGCCGACGGAAATTCGATCAACGCCGGTTTCGGCGATGGCGCGCACGGTGTCGAGATTCACGCCGCCCGAGCCTTCCAATTTCGCGCGGCCGGCGTTGAGTTTCACTGCTTCGCGCATGCGCTCAAGATCGAAATTATCTAGCAAGATCATCTTCGCGCCGGCGTCCAGCGCATCGCGTAGTTGATCCAAGGTCTCAACTTCGATCTGAATCGGCACGCCCTTCGGCGTATTTTCTTGTGCGAAGCGCAATGCCTTTACAACGCCGCCCGCGGCCATAATGTGATTTTCCTTGATGAGCACGCCGTCGTAAAGGCCGATGCGATGATTGGTGCCGCCGCCGATTTTCACTGCGTATTTTTGCGCGAGGCGTAATCCCGGTAGGGTTTTGCGCGTATCGACGATGACTGCTTTCGTGCCCTTGATCGCGTCAACGTAGCGCCGCGTCACGGTCGCAATGGCCGATAACGTCTGCAAAAAATTCAACGCAGTTCGTTCACCTGTTAATAATGCTCGCGCCGGCCCCTCAATGGAGAACAAGGTCTGGCTTGCCTTTGCGAACATACCCTCCTGCAAGCGCCAATCCGTGCGCACTTTTGAGTCGATATGCCGAAACACCGCGTCCACCCAGGGCTGACCACATATCACCATGGCCTCGCGCGTAATCACAGTCGCTCGCCCTTGGCGCTCGGCGGGAATCAGTGCGGCGGTCAAATCGCCGGCGCCGATATCTTCTTGCAGCGCCGTGGTAATTTGTGTGTTTATTGTTTGTTGCAGGTCCAAAGCTGATCTCATCCGAAATTTCAACCCCTACGCTAACCGAAAACGCCTTGAATTTCCATAGTTTGTTCCCCAACTTATGCCTTAACAGAACCTTTGTGGGATCAACACATGCGTTTCGACAAATTAACGACCAAATTTCAGCAGGCATTCGGCGATGCCCAGAGCATGGCTTTGGGCGGCGATCACGCTTATATCGAACCACAGCACTTGCTACTCGCGCTGATCAACCAGTCGGACGGCGGCACCTCGTCCTTACTCTCACGCGCCGGCGTTGCAGTGCCGGCATTGAAAAATTCCCTGACGCAAGCCATCGAGCGCATCGCGAAAGTTGAAGGTGGCGCGGGCGAGGTAAACGTCTCGCGTGATCTGAGTAATTTGCTTAACGTGACCGACAAAGAAGCGCAGAAACGCGGCGATCAATTCATCGCCTCGGAAATGTTTCTGTTGGCGCTGGCACAAGATAAAGGCGACACCGGTCGATTGCTGAAACAACACGGGTTGACCAAAGAACATTTAGAGCAAGCTGTCGCCGCCGTGCGCGGCAGTGACAGTGTAAATAGCCAAGAAGCGGAAGGCGCGCGCGAAGCGCTGAAAAAATACACCATCGACGTCACCGAACGGGCGCGCCAAGGTAAGGTCGATCCCGTGATCGGCCGCGATGACGAAATTCGCCGCACCATGCAAATTCTGCAACGTCGCACGAAAAATAATCCGGTGTTGATCGGCGAGCCGGGCGTGGGCAAAACCGCGATCGTCGAGGGTTTGGCGCAACGCATCGTCAACGATGAAGTGCCGGAATCACTGAAGGGCAAACGTCTGCTGTCGCTTGACATGGCGCAATTATTGGCCGGCACAAAATATCGCGGCGAGTTCGAAGAACGTTTGAAATCCGTGCTAAAAGAAATCGCGCAAGACGAAGGCCAGACCATCATCTTTATCGACGAACTGCACACCATGGTCGGTGCCGGTAAAGCCGAAGGCGCGATCGACGCCGGCAACATGTTGAAGCCCGCGCTGGCGCGCGGCGAACTACATTGCATCGGCGCAACGACGTTGGATGAATATCGCAAATACGTCGAGAAGGACGCAGCACTGGAGCGGCGCTTTCAAAAAGTGTTGGTCGACGAGCCGAGCGTTGAAGCGACCATCGCCATCCTGCGCGGCCTGCAGGAAAAATACGAGTTGCATCACGGCGTCGACATCACCGATCCGGCCATCGTCGCCGCGGCCGAGCTATCGCACCGCTACATCACCGATCGTTTCTTGCCCGATAAAGCCATCGACTTAATTGACGAGGCCGCCGCGCGCATCAAAATGGAAATCGATTCCAAGCCGGAAGAAATGGACAAGCTTGATCGGCGTTTGATTCAACTCAAGATCGAACGCGAAGCGGTGAAAAGAGAGAAAGACGAAGCGTCGAAAAAACGCTTAGGTCTGATCGAAGATGAAATTTCGAAGCTGGGGAAAGACTATTCCGATTTGGAAGAAATTTGGAAAACGGAGAAAGCTCAAGTTCAGGGCAGCGCGCATGTTAAAGAAGAAATCGATCGCGTTCGCGCCGATATCGTCAAGCTGCAGCGCGAAGGCAAGCTCGATAAAGTCGCGGAGTTGCAATACGGAAAATTACCGCAACTCGAAGCGCAGTTGAAGCAAGCCGAAACATCCAACGCCGGAAAACCCGCCAATAAATTATTGCGCACCGAAGTCGGCGCGGAAGAAATCGCCGAAGTTGTGTCGCGCGCGACCGGCATTCCCGTGTCGAAAATGATGCAGGGCGAGCGCGACAAGCTCGTCAAAATGGAAGACAAGCTCCATCAACGCATGATCGGTCAGGACGAAGCTGTGCGCCTGGTGTCAGACGCGATTCGCCGGTCCCGTGCGGGTTTATCGGACCCAAATCGGCCCTACGGTTCGTTCTTATTTCTGGGCCCAACCGGCGTCGGCAAAACGGAACTGTGCAAAACCCTCGCGGAATTTTTGTTCGATTCGGAAGATCATTTAATTCGCATCGACATGAGTGAATTCATGGAGAAGCACAGCGTCGCAAGATTAATCGGCGCGCCGCCGGGCTATGTCGGCTACGAAGAAGGCGGCTATCTAACCGAGGCGGTGCGGCGCAAACCCTACAGCGTGATCCTGCTCGACGAAGTCGAAAAAGCACATCCCGATGTGTTCAACGTGTTGCTGCAAGTGTTAGATGATGGCCGCATGACCGACGGCCAAGGCCGCACGGTCGATTTCAAAAACACGGTGATCGTCATGACCTCGAACCTTGGTTCGCAAATGATCCAACAAATGGCCGGCAGCGACTATCAGGTCATCAAAATGGCGGTGATGGGCGAAGTAAAAACCCATTTCCGGCCGGAGTTTGTGAATAGAATCGACGAAGTAGTTGTGTTCCACAGCCTGGATGACGCGAACATTGCTTCCATCGCGAAAATACAAATTCAGTATCTCGCAAAACGCCTCGCGGCGATGGAAATGAAACTCACCATCAGCGACGAAGCGCTAGCGGAAATCGCCAAGGCAGGATTCGATCCTGTCTATGGCGCGCGACCGTTGAAGCGCGCGATCCAGAGTCAAATCGAGAATCCGTTAGCGAAACAAATTCTCGAAGGAAAATTTGCCGCGAAGGATACGATTAATGTCGATGTGAAGCGTGGTGTGATGGTGTTTGAGAAAGCGTAATTGCTTGGGGAGCCTCGCCAGGAGGCAATGCTGGCGCGGCTCTCCAAGCATGTATTGCCACGAGGTAAGCTGGATGCGGCTCGTGGCGCCGCGAGAAAAAAATGTAGGGTGGGTCAAGCGAAGCGGACCCACCGAACAATTTGCATGTGGCGCAATATTGATTGCCCTACGCGTACTTTGGCTTCACAGGTATTCTAGGTGCCTTCTCAACGTGTCGTTTGAGTCCTCGAAACGAATACCATTTGTTCGAGACAGCACGCTTTCAGGGATATCACTAATGTCCACCGGCGCCGTCACTCGAATCTCCCAATCGAGACCAGATCCAGGATCTCCAGCCGCAGCGCCGAGAAACCAGAGCGGTTTCTCAGAGACCGTTATCGAGCGGAACCCCTCAAGCGGCGTCTTGAGTCTAAGCGTGCAATACCCTTCGCGATCCACGACGCTTCGTTCAATGAGTTGCGGGTTATCGATGGCATACAAATACAGCGACGCCATGAGGGCCGAAGGGTCGGTGAGATACAGGATGTAGTCGACAAGATCGGCCTCGTTCTTTTCTATCCTTGTTCCCTGCTCCTCTCCGACGAGCCATTCATAAACCGAGATTATCCATTAGGCTGTTTTGTTTGGGTGTGAGCGTGAGCGAGTGCCGAATTTCTAATGAATACCATTAGAGCAACTCATTGAAATACAATGAGTGTTCGTGTTTTTGGAATGATTACACCATGAGCGCAACGGCCACCGAGTCATCGCTACACTTCAGCGGCAAAGCCGTGAGCGCCTGGGGCGGTTTGGCGCTCATGCAGCGCATGCTCAGCGCGATCGGCTTTCGCGCAGCAGCGGGGCGCTGGTCGCTGCCTGAGCCGGGCTCTAACCGAGGCTTTGCCCCGGTCCTGCTCATCGAACAGTTTCTGGTCAGCCTGTGGTGTGGGGCTAACCGCTTCTCGCAGCTTGAGATCAACCGCAGCGACCGCGTCCTGGCGCGCGTGTTCGGCTGGACAAAGTGTGCCGGGCACCGTGCCGTAGTCAGGCTGTTTGAGCGTTTTGATCTGGCCACTAGTAGCCGGGTGCAACAAGAGATGTACGGCTGGTTCTTCTCGCAGTTATCGATCAAACGCATCACCCTGGACGTGGATTCGAGCGTGATCACGCGCTGGGGCAAACAGCAACAGGGCGCACGCGTGGGCTACAACCCGCGCCACCATGGCCGTGCCTCGCACCATCCGTTGATCGCCTTTGTGGCCGATTGCCGCATGATTGCCAACTTCTGGTTGCGTCCGGGAGATTGCGCCAGCGCGGGCAACATGCGGTCGTTTCTGCAGGCGACGCGGCAGAATTTGGGCAACACGAGCATCGGTTTGCTACGCGCGGACGCCGGCTTCTTTGCCGATGAGATTCTCAAGACCCTTGAGGATAGCGGCACCGACTACGTAGTGGCCGCTAAGCTCACTGCGCCGCTACAGGCACAGTTGATGAGCACTCGCGGCTGGTGGGCGCTGGAGCCGGGCTTGGAGCTGTGTGAGTTCGACTATCAGGCAGGCAACTGGGGCGCACCGCGGCGCATGGTGGCGGTACGGCAAAGCGCGAAGCTGCGTGAAGCCGCTCCCGGCAAGACGCTGTCACTGTTCAAGGACGATGCCGACATGAAGCTGTGGCGCTATGGGGGGTGTGCACCACGCTGAAGTTCTCCGCGCTGGAGGTGTGGCGCACCTACCGCGGGCGCGCAGACTGTGAGAACCGGATCAAAGAGCTGAAGGCGGACTTTGGGCTTGAGAGCTTCAATCTGCGGGACTTCTGGGCCACGGAGGCGGCGCTGACAGCGACGATGCTAGCCTACAATCTGATGAGTTTATTCCGCCAGTCGGTTATGCGCACCTCGGTTCAGCCGACGATGGCGACTTTGCGCCACCAGGTGTTTGCTGCGCCTGCGTGGTGTGCAGATAAGAACGGCCCGCGCGCTGATCAATATACAGTGGCGATGCCGCGTCAGCGCCGCGCCTGGTTCTCGGGGCTGTGGAGTGCCGCGCTT
>JANOLP010000090.1:0-4009 GCA_031419835.1 Pseudomonadota bacterium
GCGATGGCGTCGGCGTTTTCGACGGCGCGCGGCGTCTCGATCATCGCGATCACCAAGGTCGCGTCGTTCATTTCTTTGGTGACTTGCTCTGCGGGTGTGGGCGCGAAGCCGAATTGCGGATAGCCGCCGGCGATGGAGCGATGGCCCAGCGGTTGATAACGAAATGCGTCAACCATCGCGCGTGCTTCGTCTGCCGTGTCGACGTGCGGAATCACGATGCCAAGCGCGCCGCCGTCCAAGCAGCGCGTGGCCATCGCTAACTCGCCGTGCGGCACGCGGACAATCGGTGCGATGTTCGCGTCTAGCGCTGCAACACTGATGGCATAAGCGGTCTCGACGGACGTCGGCCCGTGCTCCAGATCGATGAACAGCCAATCGTACCCAGCGGTTTTCATGATGCGCCCGACCTCGACACTGCGCAGGGCTTTCACGCCCATGCCGATCGACAATTCGCCGGCGACGAGGCGTTCTTTCGCAATATTTTTGATTGCCATGTTGTTCCTCCGTTACTGAATCTAGTGTCGTGCTTCGTGGTTAATGCTACATTTTCTTCGACGATATGCGTCGTAACGGTAACGTGTCATTCCCGCGAAGGCGGGAATCCATACTGCCTCACTTTAAGCGCAGGCCAAATGGATTTCTGCCTACGCGGGAATGACAATCGGTAATCGAGCCCATATTGCAATCCATTGAGACTGTTTGCTCCTCAAGGCGCCCAAGTTTTGCGTTTCAGTCTTTACGCATAAGTCGCAAATAGAATGAGGAACTACACCAGCGAGTGTAGCAAACTCGTTGCGCGCGCTGTTTGTTGACTGCCAACAAAGCCACCGATAAAGTCTTATCCGGAGAAATAATATTGATGGAGTAAGCCGTGCCGATCCTGGAAAAGATCGAACTATATTTCGTCGTGCTGCCGCTTCCAGCGCCGTTTTCGCCATCGTGGATGCCGGGTTTCAAGCGCACTAAATTCGGTTTCTATTTGATACGCTTGATCACAGCAGACGGCGTTGAGGGCTGGAGCGCGTTTCCCGGCGCCGGCCGCGAGCGCGCCGGTATCGGCGATGGTTTAGCGGATTTATTTTTGGGCCGCGATCCGACCGATATTGATTGGGTTCACGAGCGCATCAAAATCATGGCGGTGAGCGGCATTCGCAATGGCTGGATCGAGCCGGCGTTTTGGGACATCAAGGCCAAATTGGCGGAGCTATCGTTGTACAAATTGCTCGGCGGTGGCGACGATCGTTTGCGGCTTTACGCCTCGTCGGGCGAACTCAAATCTTTGCCGGATCGCCGCGACGAAGCCGAAGCGCTCCTCGCCGAAGGTTTCAATACGCTGAAAATTCGTGTGCACGATTGGGACGAAGCGATCGACATCGCCCAAATTCAAGACATCGCTCGCGCGATGCAAGGCCGCATGAACATCGCCGTCGATTGCAATCAAGCGTTTCGCTTGACGCAATTCGCCGATGCTCCGCTGTGGGATTTGGCGCGCGCGAAGCGTTTCGCCGACGCGGCGGCGGATGCCGGGCTGGCGTGGGTCGAAGAGCCGCTGTTCATGGAATGGTTCGACGACATGGCCGCGCTGACCGCCTATTCGCGAGTGCCGATTTCCGGCGGCGAGTTGCACACGTCCGGCTATCCGGAACTGAAACACATGATCGAGAAACGCTGTTACAACATTTTTCAGCCCGATGCGATGTGGGTCGGCGGCATTCGCCCTACGATGCAAATCGCCGCGCTTTGCCATAAATACGGCCTCACATTCACGCCGCACAGTTGGAGCACTGGAATCGGCTTTATCGTCAACGCGCACATCATGGCCGCGTCGGGTTTTGCGCAACATCATCCATACGAATATCCGCTCTCGCCGCCGGGCTGGACTGTTGAAGCGCGCGATGCTGTGTTGGCGGAACCGTGGCATCACGACAAGGGCTGGTTCAACATGCCGCAGCGTCCGGGATTGGGATTTGAGATCGATCACCAGGCGCTGGCGAAACTCGGCACTTGTTTTTTCAGAGCCGATCGCAGCACGCGCGTTTGGATGCCGGAAAAAATTATTCCGACCAATGTCAGCGAACCGAAAGAAGCTTAGAAAAATGATGCGTAACGCAAATCAATGGTCGACGATCAATCGCGTGATTCGAAACATTCAGTCGATTGTGTGGATCGCAGTTTTCATGGCGCTATCCGCTTTCGCCATGGCGGAAAATTATCCGTCGAAACCGATCCACTTGATCGTGCCGTTTCCCGCGGGATCAAGCGCCGACGTCAATGCGCGCCAGGTAGGACAAATTCTGTCGACACGAATGGGCCAGCAAGTCGTGATCGAAAATCGCCCCGGCGCCGGCGGTAATATCGCGGCGGCCTCGGTCGCCAAAGCTGCGCCGGATGGCTACACGATTCTCTACATCACCGGCCACATGATCGCGGTCAATCCGCATATCGTCAAAAATCCAGGCTTCGATTCGCTCAACGATTTCGTGCCGATCATCATCGTGGGACGCGCCCCGGCCTTGTTAGTCGTGTCGTCAAATTCGCCGATTCGATCCGTCAAGGATTTGCTCGCGACGGCAAAGAAAAATCCGGGCAAACTAAGCTATGCGACGTCTGGAGACGGCAGCCCGCAACACATCATGGGCGAAAAATTGCGCCAGCTCGCCGGTGTCGACATCGTGCAAATTCCCTACAAAGGCGAAACGCCGGCGCTGCAAGATTTGATGGGCGGCCACATCGATATGTGCTTCGGCTTCGTCGCCGGCACGATCTCTTTTGTCCGCGACGGAAAATTACGTGTGCTCGCGACCACCAGCGAAAAGCGCTTGGCCGCCTTCCCCGATTACCCCACGCTGGCCGAATCTGGCGTCCCCGGCTTCGCTGAGGCAACGCTGAACGGGTACGTCGCGCCACGCGGAACGCGGCCCGCCATCGTCAACAAACTCAACGACGAAATCCGCGCCGCGTTGAAAATACTAGCCGACGAAATCGCCAAACGCGGCTCGGAAATTATCGCCGGCACACCGCAAGAAGCCGCCACGATGCTGAAAGCGGAACATGAGCGTTATGGCAAGTTGGTTAAGGCGCTTGGTATAAAACAGCAGTAGGTGCCAGGAACAGCGTGGTCCGAGGCCAGCCCCTCGATACTGATTCGTGACGCGGCATGCCTGGAAAGGCGCGCCGATAGTGCCTCTCATGGCGATACGTGTTCCAAGTTTTAGCAACCACCTTAGCATGCGCGACACAATGCTGGGCTTGAGTGTCAATGTACTAGCCAAGCACCTGAATGGTCCCACCTCGCGCATGAACGACATTGTCCTGGAACGTCGCGGGGTGAGCACCGATACCGCCTTGCGTATCACGCGTTGCTTGGGTGGCCGCCCAGACCTGGCTCAGCCTCGTCAATGGCTTGAGCAACTCGCAGAACTATTGATACAACGAGTCTGAGAAAAACATTTCGTCGCTCAAATCTGCCAAGATTTAATCGACATCGATTGGCTGGAACGGCAAGCGGGGCGCGGCGTTCCGAGCATGCCACGCCAGGAGCCAAGCAGGGTGCGGCTCGCGACATGGCCAGAAGAATGTCGCGCGTCGTGCGCGGGTTCGAATGGAATGTTGCTATACAAGACTTGACGACGACGTTTGACGCCGACGTTTGCGTTTGCGCCCGATCTCGAAGCCGCGCAGGGCTTTCACGCCCATACCGATCGATAATTTACCCGCGACGAGACGCTCTTTCGCAATATTTTTGATTGCCATCTTGTTCCCCCAAAAGATCGATGTCCCGAGTGCGGCAAACACGTTACGCGAGCGGCGATTGCCTACGCACAATCGCGCAACGGATGATTCGCGCCGGAATTTTCGCCGCCGATGAATGGCCAAATTATGGGGTTCGCGGGAGTAAGATTTATAGCGTGCATATGGGAGGAAACAGCGGTAGACTTTCGCTGAAATGGCCATGATAACCAATCGGTTCAAGATTACGCTCAAGGGCGACGAGGCAGATGAAAGTTTG
>JANOLP010000091.1:0-3351 GCA_031419835.1 Pseudomonadota bacterium
GGCTGCGACCATGGGCTCGGAAACGACCGCTGCCGCCGCTGGAAAAATCGGCGAAGTGCGGCGCGATCCGTTCGCGATGCTGCCGTTTTGTGGCTACCACATGGGTCAATATTTCCAACATTGGCTCAACATGGGCAGCAAGGTAAAAGAACCGCCGCGAATTTTCTCGGTCAACTGGTTCCGTACCGACGACGACGGCAAATTTATTTGGCCCGGTTTCGGTGAGAATATGCGCGTGCTGAAATGGATTGTCGATCGCGTGCGCGGCCGCGCCAACGCGCAGCAAACCACCTTCGGCTGGGCGCCAGAACGGGGCGATATCGAATGGTCGGGCTTGGATTTTACCGCCGAGCAATATCAGCGCGTCACTAATCTGGACAAAGCAAGTTGGAACGATGAATTAACGTCTCACGGTGATTTATTCGAAAAATTAAAGAGCCGGTTACCGAAAGAACTGGAACTGCAGCGCGAGTTATTGCAATTGAGTTTGGCGCGCCGCTAAGTTTTTTCGCTGCCGCTCGACGATAGCGGCAACGAGCAACGGCGTGAGGAGGGATGATGAAGATGATCAAACGCTTATTCATAGGCATCCTGATATTAATCGCGGCGCTGATCGCAATCGCGTTCGCGTTGCCAAGCCAATTCAACGTTTCGCGTTCCGTGACGATCAACGCGCCGCCGGATAAAATTTATCCGTTCATCGCCAACACGCGCCAGTGGAAAAATTGGACCGTGTGGAACCAGCGTGATCCCAACATGAAAATCGATTACGCCGGCCCGGAATCGGGCCTCGGTGCAAAATGGTCGTGGGAGAGCAAAAGCGAAGGCAGCGGCGAAATGGAATTTACCGCCGCCGAGCCAAATAAATTATTGGGCTATCGCTTGCTGTTCAAAGAGTTCAACACAACGTCCAATGGCATATTGGAACTGGAGCCGGAAGGCACAGGCGCCAAAGTCACTTGGAGTTTCGTCGGCGAAGCCGGCAACAACCCGATGATGCGCTACATGGGCCTGATGATGGACGGCATGATCGGCAAGGATTTCGAAGCTGGGTTGGCAAATCTCAAGGCGCTAGCGGAGCGTTCATAGCGTTGCGCCACGAGGCACGTTTGACCCCGAAGTTTTTAAAAATGGTGATCGACCTGCAGCCCATTATGGATGCGGCGTTTCGAGCATGCATTGCCACGAGGCAGGCGGGGTGCGGCTCCTGGCGTGCCAACAAATTTAGTGTCACAAGTCGTGTTGCCGATGGCTTAACGTGTAGGTTGGGGTGAGGAACGAACCCCAACATCAACTCACCTTGCCGTCGCGCAACGTTCATTGGATTATTTCGGGTATATGTTGGGGTTCGTTCCTCACCCCAACCTACCGCGCTACAGTAATTGTATTACTTGCGACGATCGGATTCACCTTTCTTGTATTTCTGAAGTTTCCCAATCCCCCAAATTAGAAGAACCAATAGCACAATTACAATCAGAGGGATCATAGCAATTGGGAATACAGCGCCACCCGGACGACCTGGGAGGATTCTGACCGGAACCAATAGATTACCTTCGAAAACCGAAATCAGCATCATAATCAAATACAACGTCACTATGATTCCGACGACGATCCATCCGACGATTAGAAGCCTTTTGTTTCGAAACATTTCGGGCAACTCCAATCTTATGTTATGTCCGGGCTTAAAAACATCGGGTCTCGGGGTCAAGTCTTGAAAAGCTACATTTCAATCTACAAACACTAGGTAGGTATCGAATTCATTGACCGGATATCGTCTTGCCAGGAGGCAGCACCAGCACGGCGTTGGGGGATGGCATGCCGGGCGCCAAGCCTGGCGCGGCTCGCAGGCCGATGCCTATTCGTTTGCCGCTGCTAATATGCGATCGATAAACTGTTGCGTGGCGCCGAGGTAGTTGGCGGGATCCATTATTTTTTCTAATTCTGCTGCCGGAACGTGCGCGTGAAGCAACGGTTCTTCGGCTAGGATCGCGCGAAGGTGCCGCGATTCTTTGATGGCTTTGTTGCACGCGTGTTCGATTATTCGATGCGCTTCAAGTTTTCCGAGATGCGCCGCGAGTGCCATGGCGACGGCTTCGGCCATGATGAGTCCGTTGCTTTGATTGAGATTGGTTGTCATGCGAGCGGCGTTGACTTCAAGACTAGCGATTACCGCGGTCATGTGAGTCAGCGCGCCGGACGCAAGCTTAAAAATTTCCGGTAGGGTTTCCCATTCTGCTTGCCAGCCGCCGAGGCCGCGTTCGTGTTCCTGTGGCATGGCGGACAGCATGGTCGACACCAATCCCGGCACGCGAATGGCCGCCGACAACGCTGCTGCACAGCCGATGGGATTGCGTTTGTGCGGCATGGTGGACGACGCGCCGCGGCCGGGTGCGCTGGGTTCGGCTAATTCGCCGACTTCGATTTGCATGCACAGCGAAACGTCGCGTGCGATTTTTCCGAGCGTGCCGACCAGCAAACCGCATACGGTTGCGACTTCTGCGACGCGATCGCGCTGGCCGTGCCAGGGCATGGCCGGCAATGCCAGATTGAGTTCCTGCGCCAACGCGGCCGCTATGGCGCTGCCCTGAGAGCCAAGCGCTGCAAGGGTTCCGGCGGCACCGCCGAATTGCAGGACGAGTATGCGGGCGCGAAGTTCGTGGAGGCGTTGGCGATGGCGCGTGATCGCGTCAAGCCAACCCGCAGCCTTGAGGCCGAACGTAATCGGCGGCGCATGTTGCAACAAAGTGCGGCCGACCATTAGCGTGTTGCGATGTTGTTTAATTTGCGCTACCAAGGCGCGCGTGAGTTCGGCGAGGCCGCGCTCGATCAAATCGAGCGCGGCGCGCAATTGCAAAACAAGTCCGCTGTCGATTACATCTTGGCTGGTCGCACCCCAGTGGACGAATTTCGCCGCTTCGGTATTATCTTTCGCGACTAACGCCGTCAGTTGCTTGACCAGCGGGATCGCGAGATTTCCCGCGCTTTCGGCATCGCGTGCCAACGCGACGAAATCAATTTGTGATGACGTACAATTTTTTGCGATCGCATCCGCAGCCGCAACAGGAATCACTCCGACGTGGGCCAGCGCGCGGGCGAGCGCCGCTTCGAAATCGAGCATGCGTTGGATGCGTGATTGTTCGGAAAAAATGTCGCGCATTAGCAATCGAAGAACACGGTTTCGTGTTCGCCTTGCAGCATGATGTTCCAGGTTAGGCGTCGCGCAACAATAACATGATTAAGTTTACTTCAGCTTTGGCAGTACGACGTAGTTCCATTCGCCACGGAAGCTGTCCGGCTTGAGATTGAGCGCAGCCAGCTCTGCATCGGTGATTTTGATGCCGGTCGGGTACG
>JANOLP010000092.1:0-4401 GCA_031419835.1 Pseudomonadota bacterium
TCGGCATGGAGTTGATGGCGCCGCAGGGCATGGTTAAAATCGATGCGGAAAATCACCATGCTTACCTGACGCCGCGCATTGGCCGCGTGCGAAGCGATGGACAATTTGATATTCTGCATGAAGCAAAACAGCCGGTGAAGCCGGATCCTTACCTCGTCGAGCATTCCTTGGATGATTGGTCGGCGCGGGTATGACTGCAATAATGTTGCGAGGGTAATCAAGCTATGAAGCCCATGTCTGGAACCTCCCGATTGTTACGCAACCTGCGCTCTCTGCGGGTGATAGTGTTTCACCCAAGCGATCAAGATGGCGAGGAAATCATTCGCCAACTTCAGCGCATCGGTTGTCAAGTTAAAGCATTTTGGCCACCTTTGGATAAGCTCCCGGATGACGTCGATCTGGTCTTTCTCGCGGTTCGACCCGAGGTGATCGATCAGGATTATTCCTGGCTTAAGTCCGAACACACGCCGCCGCTGATCGCTGTAGTCAATTACGAGAATCCTACCGTCGTCGAGGCGGTTATCCGAGTCGATGCCCATGGCGTGCTCGCTTCGCCGGTCAAATCGTTTGGCCTCTTGACCTCAATGGTGATCGCCCGGCAACTTGCCGCCAAGGAACGCGAGCAAGCCAAGCAAATCGAGCGCTTCGAGCAGCGCCTCAATGGCATTCGCCGTCTCGCCAAGGCCAAGGGTATTCTGATGCAAACGCGCGGCATCTCGGAAGATCAAGCGTATGAAGTTATTCGCGATCAAGCCATGAGTAAGCGCGTGACCACCGAGGAGATCGCCACCGCGATTATCAATGCCAATGAGATCTTGGGATTCAAAGGTAAACCGAGCGCGGTGATCCGTGAAGTGGATTTTCTCGATAAGCAGACTAAACCGCGATCAAATTAACGCACCTTTCGTAAACACACGAAGGACGGAAATTGCGACGCGCGGTCAAGGCAGTTCAGCAACGAGTGGTTTGCCAAACTGGGTTAAGTCAAACACAGTTCGCGAATCTGCGGAGCCAACTGCACGCGTTGGTCGAAACGATGGCCGCCGCGACCGAAATTGAGGCGCATCGCTAACGCCATAAAGGTTGAGGCGGTAACATGTTAAACATTAATCAACCAAAGGAGAAATAATGAAGTTGAAGCTAATTAAATGCACACTATCGACCGCAGCCCTGTGTTTACTAAGCGCAAGCTTAGCGAGCATCGCGGCGGACACGTCGCAGGGAAAAATTAAGGTGGACGACAATTCGTTCAAATGCATTACCGACATGACCCCAGTCAAGCATTTTTACGTCGACAACCTGCTTGGTAATCTCGACGGTACGGTAGCAGTTGCCAAGGCGAGGCGAAATCTTTGGCACGCGGGTGATCGGAACCTTGCTAAGCAAGTTTGTATCGAGAAGGAGCGTTACGTATGATCGTCGTACATCATCTGAATAACTCGCGCTCGCAGCGCATCCCGTGGTTGCTCGAGGAGTTGGGCGTGCCTTATCGAATCGAGCAATATCGGCGCGATGCGAAAACCAATCTCGCGCCACCCGAATTGCGCGCGATCCACCCGTTAGGCAAATCGCCGGTCATTCAGGATGGCGATCTGACACTCGCCGAATCGGGCGCGATTGTCGAGTATCTGATCGAACGCTACGGTGCGGGCCGGCTCGTGCCGCAGCGTGATGCACAAGAGCATATTCGCTATTTATACTGGATGCATTTTGCTGAAGGCACCCTTATGCTGCACCTGTTGGCGCGCCTTTATCTCACCCGAGTCGGCGAAGCGGCCGACGCCATGCGTGGACGCGTTGAAGGCATGATCGGCGATGAGCTGGATTTGGTCGAGGCCGAGCTCGGTCGTAGCGCGCACCTTGCTGGCGCGGCGTTCAGCGCCGCCGATGTACAAATGATGTTCCCGCTTGAATTTGCCGCGCATGGGGGTCTGCTCAGCGAGCGCCATTCGAAGTTGCGCGACTACCTGGCGCGAATGCAAGCGCGACCAGCCTATCGTCGCGCAGTGGATAAAGGTGGCCCCTACGCGTTCGATGCGGCAAGCAGTTCGGATGCAGCGCCGTTTCCTACGCCATCGAGATGATCGTACCTACGCTTACACGGCTGGGGTATCGACGCGCAGCGTATGCAAAGCGGCGTTGACGCCCTGCTCGGCAACAAGACGCTCGTTCCGCAAGGCGGCGCGTTAACCGTGTTTAAGCTCGGCAAATAATTTGTTGTATTGCAGTACCCGTAAGTCTGTAGGTGTTTAAAGGCCGACCGGTTGCCGCTTCCTTCCGGCAACCGGAACGCTTATTAAACCTGATCCCGCGCCTGCGCTAAATCTGCCCGCAGATCCTCAATTGCTTTAATTCCCACCAACAAGCGCACCAGATCATCGCTGATGCCTGCGATATCGCACTGAGCTTTGGCATGCCGGCTCTGTGTACGACGCGTTTGCGCTAGGGTTTAATACATGATGTGTCCGCCATCGACGACGATGGTCTGACCGGATACGAAGCCAGACAAGTCTGAGAGCAAATACAGCGCGGTTCCGACCAGATCGTCCGGCCGCTGCTCGCGAGAAATTGCGCGGGCTTTCAGGAATGATTGCTGCCATTCGATCGGGCGATTTCGCGTTGCATCGGTGATGACAAATCCAGGTGCGATGACATTGACCCGCACGCCATGCTTACCAACTTCCTTCGACAAACCCTTCGTCATTGATAGCACCGCGCCTTTGCTCGCGACATAGTGCAGGTAGCCCGGCTGGCCCGCCACGGCAACGACGGAAGCGATGTTCACAATGCTGCCGCTGCCTTGCTTGCGCATCGCGGGCATCACGGCTTTGCAGCATTGCCACACGCCTTTTACATTGACGGAAAAAATACGATCCCAAATTTGCGGGTCGATCTGCTCGAACTCCGTGAGCTTCACTTCACGAAAATAAGCGGCATTGTTCACCAGCCCGTCGATACGTCCATACTTGGCGAGCGCTTCGTTCGCCATGGCGGTCACCGACGCGTCATCGCTGACATCGACATTAACCGCAATTGCTGAACCGCCGGATTGCCGAATGCGCTCAACGGTCTCATCGGCGGCATTCATATCCGCGACGACAACGTTAGCGCCCTGGGCAGAACAACCCAGCGCAAACGCCTGGCCGATACCGGTCGCGGCACCGGTGACAATGATGGTTTGACCCTTGAGTAAGTTTTCTCCGTTCATGTGAAGCCTCTTGTAAGTTGAATGACTATCGATGAGATTTATTTGTCTGCCCGGCATGCTGAGCCGGGCAACGTTTGCCGGATTCGCATAACTCAACGCGCAACGATTGCACTAGCCGTTCGCGCCGCGGCTTGCTGATGTCGGCTTGAATAGCCCAAACACCCGGCATTTCCAGTTCAAGCGTGCCCCGATACTCACCCGGCTTTTCAATTGGCAACGCGACCACCGGGCGGATGGAATGCGCCATCGGCATGGATGGCATACTCGCACTGAGGATTACTTTGCCACCACGCAACGGCGAACCGTCCTGATTGCCCAAGTGAACGGTACAATCCAGCATCGGTTCGCTGCCGAACGAGTGGCATTCGAGTTTGATCTTCGCAATGGTCTGAGCGGACGCCGTGCTCGACAACGTAACGCCTAACACGGCGAGCATCAAGAGCCGGGAACGCCAACAAAATCGCGCCGAAAATTTTAGATCGCGGCTATGCACGATACTTCGTCCAGCTTTGCTTAATTCGATGAACCATTGTTTCGTCGAGTATGCCGCGTGGCCGCCAACGTAAGAATATCGCGACCAAGCCGCCGAATACCACCATCCGCCATCCGGAAAACACGCGGCTGGCTTCCAGTAGTCCGAGGTCGAATGACACCCCGAGTAGCGGCCCTATCGGCGAACCTAAACCGCCGATCAGCGCGTAACCGACCGCATGCACGCCGAGCATGGGGTCGAACAACGAAGGTTCGATGTAGGTCGTTCGATGAGCGTACAACCCGCCACTCAAAGCCGCAAGTCCACCGGCGATCGCGGCGGCGCTCAACCGTAGGCGGTCAATCGGGAGGCCCTGCGTTAGCGCAAGTGTGTCGTCGTGGCCGATCATGCGCAACGCGGTTCCGTAACGTCGCCGTTCAAGAAAAAATATTGTCAGCAATACCGATAACAATACCGCGCACGCGAACGATAGATACGCTAAGTCCGAAACATCATTGGTCAGCAGCCAGCGGATATCACGAAAACCGTCCAATCCTGCCGGACCCACAACAGAATCGTCGATGTTGATTTGCCAATGCCAGGCGCCCAGCGCGATGCGGACCATTTCCCCGAATGCAAGCGTCGCCACCGCATAGTGCAATCCGGAAAGGCGCATGGTGGGCGCCGCGATGAGCAACGAAACAATCGCACCGACCAGCAC
>JANOLP010000093.1:0-23414 GCA_031419835.1 Pseudomonadota bacterium
TGCCACGGCGCAGCCGATGGGATTGTGCTTGTGCGGCATGGTGGATGATCCGCCTCGGCCGGGCGCGGTCGGCTCCGCCAATTCGCCGACATCGGTTTGCATGCACAGCGCCACGTCGCGCGCGATTTTTCCCAACGTGCCGACCGCTAATCCCAATACCGTTGCGACTTCTACAACGCGATCGCGCTGGCCATGCCAAGGCATTGCAGGCAAGGCTAAATTGAGTTCCTGCGCCAACGCTGCGTCGATAGCATTGCCCTGAGAGCCAAGCGCAGCAAGGGTTCCAGCGGCGCCGCCGAATTGCAGCACGAGAATGCGAGGGCGAAGTTCTTTGAGTCTTTCGCGATGGCGCGTAACCGCATCAAGCCAACCGGCAACTTTTAGGCCGAATGTAATCGGCAGCGCGTGTTGCAATAAAGTGCGGCCGACCATCAGCGTGTTGCGATGTTGTTTGATCTGCGCGACTAAGGCGCGCGCGAGTTCGGCGAGGCCGCGCTCGATCAAGTCAAGCGCGTCGCGCAATTGCAAGACGAGTCCGCTGTCGATTACATCTTGGCTGGTCGCGCCCCAATGGACGAATTTCGCCGCCTCGGCGTCATTTTTTGCGACCAACGCCGTCAGTTGTTTGACCAGCGGGATCGCGAGATTTCCCGCCAGTTCCGCATCGCGCGTCAACGCGGCGAAATCGAATTGCGACGCGGTACAATTTTTTTCGATAGCGTCCGCAGCCGCTGCAGGAATCGCCCCCACGCGGGACTGCGCGCGAGCGAGTGCCGCTTCGAAATCGAGCATGCGTTGGATGCGTGTGTGATCGGAAAAAAGGTCGCGCATTAGCAATCGAAGAACACGGTTTCGTGTTCGCCTTGCAGCATGATGTTCCAGGTTAGTGTGTCGCGCTTGCCCGCAGTGGCGCGCGCAATCAGCGTGTCGCGCCGCGCCGTGGCGACGCTTTGTAGTATCGCGTCCTCAGCGTTGCTCGGCTCGCCGGGAAAATAAATTCGCGTCACCAGATGTTTCAGCAGGCCGCGCATAAAAATATTCACGGCGATGTGCGGTGCTTGTAACGTTGCGCGCGATCCGGCGACGCGGCCGGGCTTGATGGTGGTGAAACTGAATGCGCCGTGCGCGTCGGTTGCGATGCGGCCATAGCCTTTGAATGGCGATTGCGGGCTTGCATAGGCGCCGTGTGCATCCGCTTGCCACACTTCGATCAGCGCATCGATCACCGGTTTGCCGTCGCCATCGAGCACCTGTCCGGAAATATGAATGCGCTCCGCCGTCGCCAAGCTCGCGGTCAAATCGTTCACCGCGATGCGATCGAGTCCGATATGAAAAAACGGTCCGACCGTCTGCGATGGTGTGGCGATATCGCTCATGGATGGTTCGCGTGCATCGGCGTTTCGTCGCGGCCGCGCAGCACGATGTCGAAGCGATAGCCGAGCGCGAATTGCGGCGTTGTGGTCTCCCAATCGAATGCGGATACTAGGCGATTGCGCGCCCGCTCGTCGGCGGTGCTGTTGAAAACGGGATCGTATGCCAACAACGGATCGCCGGGAAAATACATCTGCGTCACCAAGCGCGTCGCGAACGCCGGGCCAAACAGCGAGAAATGAATATGCGCTGGCCGCCAAGCGTTGTAGTGATTGCGCCATGGATAGGCGCCAGGCTTGACCGTGACGAAGCGGTAGTTCCCGTCGGCATCGCTGAACGCGCGGCCGAATCCGGTGAAATTCGGATCGAGCGGCGCCGCGTGCTGATCGCGCTTGTGACGATAACGTCCCGCCGAATTCGCTTGCCACACTTCGATCAGCGTATGCGGAATCGGCCGATTGTTTTCATCAAGGACACGGCCGCTGACGATAATGCGTTCGCCGACCGGCTCGCCGTCGTGTTGCCGCGTTAAATCGTGATCGGTCGGCGCAATATCGCTGGACACAAATACCGGGCCGGTCACTTCCGTTAACGTGTGCGGCAGCATCACCAGCGGCTGCGTCGGCGCGCGTTCTGGCGATGACGCGTAAGGCGGGTAGAGATACTCGGGTTGTGTGCCCGCCGTGGCGCGCCGATAGCCGATCTCATCCGCCATGATTTATTTTTTGTCCAACTCGGCAAACACTTCGCGTGCAATTTTGAACGCTTCCACGCCAGCAGGAACGCCGCAATACACGGCTGCTTGCATGAACACTTCTTGAATTTCCGCACGCGTAACGCCATTGGTCAACGCACCGCCGATGTGCAACTTGAGTTCATGGGGCTTGTTCAGCGCCGTGAGCATGGCGAGGTTTAACAGGCTGCGGGTTTTACGCGGCAAGCCTTCGCGCGTCCAGATCGCGCCCCAGCAATATTCGCTGATGAATTCTTGAAATGGCCGATTGAAATCATCAGCGCTTTGCATCGCTTTTTCAACATACTCTTTGCCGAGCACGGCTTTGCGGACGTCGAGCCCGCGTTGTAGTAGATCTTTATCCATTGCTATTTCTCCTCGTTGGTTTCAAAAGTCGATTGCTTCAAACGGCAAGCGGGGCGTGCCGTTTCGCATTGCATACGCCAGAAGCCAATGCCCAAGCGGCTTTCGGAGCATGCCCCTATTTTATTTTATGCACCGTATTTGTTCGTCGCTCAGTAGATGCACGCCGTTTACCCGCACTGTTTTTTCCGGATTGCCGTGCCCTGTGATTAATTCTACATTTTTGGTACCGAGCCAATTTGAGATCAATAGTAACAAAGCTTGGTTCGCTTTGCCGTCCTCCGGCGGTGCGGCGATACGAATTTTGAGGCGATCGCCCAATGTGCCGACGAGCTCGGAGCGGCTTGCGCCGGGAACCACTTTCACGCGTAGCTCTATGCCTTCGGCGCAGCGGCGCATAAACGCCATGCTTTGTTCAGATGACGCCAAGCGTAGCCAACAATTCCCGTGGAGAATCGATGATGAGTTCTGCACCCCATTTTTCCGGTGGATTGCCATTACCCAGATAGCCATAGCGCGCTGCGACCGGCGTCATATTGGCGGCGCGAGCGGCCTGTACGTCGCGTTCGTCATCCCCCACATAAATCATACGTGCCGATGGCGCGATGTTTAACGCGGTGGCGGCGGCGAGTAATCCGCCGGGATGCGGTTTGGGTTGCGCAACGGAATCCCCCGATATCACACATCGTGCACGCTGTTCTAACTTCAACGACGCCATTAACGGCGTGGTGAAACGGCTATGTTTGTTTGTTACGATGCCCCAGGGGATTTTGCGTTGTTCAAGTTCCGCGAGCAGTTCGTTCATGCCATCGAACAAACAGGTATCGCGACACAAATTCTCCTCATAAAGCGTGAGATATTCAGTCTTCATCGCTTCGTATTCGGCATGATTTGGTTTCAAGCCAAAGCCGATTTCCAACATGCCGCGCGCACCCATCGACACCAACGGACGTGAACGGCTCAGCGGGATTTCCGGCTTGTCGTAACGGTGCAGCAACAGATTTAGCGCACCGCCGAGATCCGGCGCGGTGTCGGCAACGGTGCCATCGAAATCGAAGAGGACGGCCTCAACCATTAGGCGCGACAGCCGATAATGTAGTTCACGCTGGTGTCGCTACCCAACGAATACACTTTACTGAACGGGTTGTAGCTCATGCCGATGAGGTGATCGACTCGCATGTCAGCCTGGCGCGCGAGATTGGCCAATTCCGCAGGCTGAATAAATTTCGCGTAATCGTGGGTGCCTTTCGGCAAAAGATTCAATACATATTCGGCGCCGATGATTGCGAATAAATAGGCTTTCGGATTGCGATTAATGGTCGAGAAAAATACCCAGCCGTCGGGTTTCACCAAGGTCGCACACGCGCGCACCGTCGCCGTGGGATCGGGAACATGCTCGAGCATTTCCATACATGTGACCAAGTCGAATGACTGTGGGCGTTCCTGCGCCAAGTCCTCGGCGGAAATCAATCGATAGTCGACTCGCTCGCCGCTCTCAAGCAAATGCAATTTGGCGACTTTGAGTGGTTTGTCGCCAAGGTCGATACCCGTTACCGTCGCCCCACGTGCGGCCATGCTCTCGGCAAGAATGCCACCGCCGCAGCCGACGTCAAGTACCGTTTTGCCGCGCAGCCCAACTTTGCGATCGATATGATCCAAGCGCAGTGGATTGATTTCGTGCAGCGGCTTAAATTCGCTGTTTTTGTCCCACCAACGATGCGCCAGGTCTTCGAATTTTTTTAGTTCGAGCGGATCGACGTTCATGTGTTTATCCTAGGCGCAATCGTGTCGCGCCAAGTTTGGGTGGTTGCGCGGATCGCATCAAGATCGAGCGTGGTGACGACATGATTTTCGACCAACAATTTTCCATCGACCCAAACATGGCTGACATGTTCGCGACTTGCCGCGTAAACCAAATGGGATGCGATGTCGTAACAGGGAGTAGTTTCGACACTCGATAAATCCACCGCAACGATATCGGCTGCCTTACCTACTTCCAGCGAACCGATGTCGTGTTCCAATCCTAATGCACGGGCGCCGTTAATGGTCGCCATCGCCAGCGCCTGATGCGCGGGCAAAGTCTCGGCGTGGCGCGAGGAACCTTTAGCGAGCAAAGCGGCGAGACGCATTTCAGCGAACATATCGAGGCGATTGTTGCTGGCCGCGCCATCGGTGCCTAATGCTACGTTGATGCCTGCTGCCAGCATGGCGGTAGTTGGTGCGATACCCGAGGCGAGTTTGAGATTTGAGGTTGGACAGTGGACCACGTGGCAATTCTGTTGCGCAAGCAAGGCGATTTCCACGGGCGTTAAATGTACGGCGTGAACCGCGACGAACTGGGGGCCCAGCAAACCTAGATTTCGTAAGCGCTCAAGCGGCCGCACGCCATGCTGCGCCATGCTTTGGCTGATCTCGTCTTCGGTTTCGTGCACATGAATATGGATCGGCACATTGAGTTGTTCCGAATAGGTCAGCACTTTCGCGAAACTTTTGTCGGAAACGGTATAGGGTGCGTGCGGCGCGATACAAAATTTCAATAGAGGCTGATCGCGAAACCCATCGCGCGTTTCTAAACCGCGATGCAGATAACTATCGGCGTCGCCTGCATAGGCCGAAGGAAATTCAATGACGATCATTCCTATCACGGCGCGAATCTGAACGTCTGACGCTGCCCGCGCAGCGGCGTCAGGAAAAAAATACATGTCGTTAAAACAGGTCACGCCGGCGCGCAGCATTTCTGCGCATGCGTGTAGGGTTCCGTCGTACACGAATTTCGCGGAAACATGGGCCGCTTCCGCAGGCCAGATGTGATCGTTGAGCCAACGCATTAGTGGCAAATCATCGGCGAGGCCGCGCATCAAAGTCATCGCCGCATGGGTGTGGGCATTGACTAGGCCTGGAATGAGAACATGGTTTGCGAGATTAACTCGCTTCAGCGGTTCGTAACGGGCGGTCGCTTCGGCCGTCGGCAGTATCGCCGCGATACGACCTGCTTGAATCGCGACACTGTGATCGTGCAACGTTGTTTGTGCAGGAACAATCGGCACAATATTTTTTGCGTCGATCAAAGTGTCTATGGTGATGGCCATCGTGAATTTGGGTCAAAAAAAAGCCCCGCACTAGGCGGGGCTTTATTGTAGCGAGTTTCGCTTACTTCTGCTTTACACCGTGAATTTCTACATCTACACGGCGGTTCGGCTGTAAGCAACGAATCAACTTCTTGGTCGCTTTGTTGCCCTTGCACTGCACGACCGGCTCGCGTTCACCGCGACCCTTGGTGGCAATCTTGCTGCCATCAACACCTTTCTTGACCAAGTAACCCTTGACGGTCTTGGCGCGGCGCTCAGATAGACGCTGGTTGTACGCGTCGGAACCGAGGCGATCGGTATGGCCGGTCAAATCGATGTGATCGATCGTATCAACGATGTAATTGTTGATCTTATCGGCGACATCATCCAACTTCGCGCGGCCAGCGGGCAACATGTCCTTCTCACGATACCGGTCAAACTTGAACAACACGTCTGCGGACAGACTGATTTTCTCGTATTCCGGTGCCGGGATCGGCGCGGCCTTCGCTGCGGGCATTTGCACATTACCGCTAGGCACCCCGCCTTCTGCTGCCGCAGGTGCAGTATTGCGCACGGTACCCGGTACATCAGGTACGGGGGCGACCGGTGCCGGAGCCGGACTTGCGCCACTATCCGCCGGACGAGCCGGAGCGGGGAGGTCCATCGGACGATCTTGACCACGTACAACCTGCGTTGGCGGAGCCGGGATCGGCGGGGGTGGTGGGGAGTCTGACAACACACCATCGGCCATTGGTTGGCCGTCATCCGTCAATGCGCCACGCGGGGCACGTTGGCGTTGGCTAGCAGGGAACGATTCGGACGAACCAACCGGCGCAGCATCCGCAGCCATCGCCATGGCGGGGCCGGAATCAACTGCGATCGGAGCGGTATTGCGAACCGTACCAGGTACCGAGACCGCCGGCGCGGCAGGCGCAGCTTTTGCCATTGCACCCTCCGTTGGCGCGGCACAGTCCTCAACCAATGCACCGACGCGGCTCTTACGCGGCGGGCAGGTTGGGAACTCATTGCTGGTATCCGTGCCAACATCACCCATCGAAGCAGCGCCTGCAGCCGCGTCACCGACTGGGCCGGTATTGCGAACGGTGCCAGGAACGGCAGCGGGAGGTGCAGCCGGAACAGCTCTTGCCGGTGCCGCCGATTTAGCTGCGGGCTCTGCGGTTTTCGCTGCAGGAGCAACTGGCGCAGCAGCGACAGCCGCCTTGCCTGCTTGGAACGCGCAATCGCCCGGATGATCGGGGCTATTGGCTGAGTAACCTAAATTGACGCAGCCACCGGCGCCAGTGCGAACCGGCGATTTTTGACCGTCGGCCAAGTGTCCATGAGTTGCTTCGCCGACTTGATGGTTGCCAAGCGCAGTTGAGCCACCCGTTGCGGCAACTGCAGCGGCGGCAGGCATTGCAGCTTTTGAATCTGCCATTGCTGCAGCGGGTTTGTCGGCCATCGTTTTAGCCGCCGCGCCGCAACCATCGCTGCTACCGGCGGTCGATTCGACACAACCTCCGGCGCCGGCGGTAATGGTCTTGCCGCTGCCATCTTTTACATTCGCTAAGCCACCTGCGCCGGCTGTTGCGGTCGATGCTGTTGCTGTTGAAGCAGCAGCTGCCGCACCGGCTGCAGCCGCGGGGGCGGCAGACTTGTCGGCCATTTCTTTCTTATCGGCCATTGCAGCAGCTGGTGCTGCGGCGGTCATTGCGGCTTTGGCGCAATTTGCACCGGCACCGGCGGCGCCACTGGTTTCGACGCAATCACCGGCTCCAAAACGAACCGAATTGCCATTGCCATCTTTTAATGCGCTGAAATCATGCGCGAGAACGCCGTAACTGACGGCAAGCCCCGCCGCGATTGCGGCACTAATGGCCCCTAACCGTAGTCTTTTCATCTATCACTCCCGAAAATTAAAAGCATCTTTACGAAACCTTAGGTAGTCTAGTGCGCACAAAAGGTGCGCCTATACAATTGGCCGACTGAAACACTGGTGCGATGATACACCGAAAGACATCGCGCGATACAGCACTTCACTCCCGGAATTGGGCATTCCTTAAAATGACTCCGAAAATCGGCTAATTTGTTTCAGTAACTCTGTGTTAATCCTACCCTATTGGGATTTCGCAAGGAAAGAAAAACCTCGTCAACGCTGGCACCGGTAGGGTGTTAGTGGTAACATTGTTGCAATTTCGCAACACCATATCCAACCCCACAATTTCAACGAAATCCGCCGCGCTCCATGGAACCATTTGCAAAAGAAACGATACCGATTAGCCTCGAAGAGGAGATGCGCCGCTCCTATTTAGATTACGCCATGAGCGTAATTGTCGGGCGGGCGTTGCCGGATGTGCGCGACGGGCTTAAGCCGGTGCATCGTCGCGTTATGTTCGCGATGTACGAGGCAAATAACGTTTGGAATCGGCCCTTTGTGAAATGTGCCCGTATTGTCGGCGATGTGATGGGTAAATTCCATCCCCATGGCGACAACGCGATTTATGACGCCTTGGTGCGGATGGCCCAGGATTTTTCGCTGCGCTACCCGTTAATCGACGGACAAGGCAATTTTGGCTCCGTTGACGGCGATAATCCGGCCGCGATGCGATATACAGAGTGTCGCTTAGCCAAGATCGCCGGCGAGCTGATGGCCGATATCGACAAAGAAACCGTCGATTTTGTCCCAAATTACGACGGAAAAGAGCTCGAACCGTCGGTGTTACCTTCGCGTATCCCGAATTTGCTTCTGAACGGCTCAAGCGGAATCGCCGTTGGCATGGCCACCAATATGCCGCCGCATAACTTGACGGAAGTCGTCGATGCCTGCGTCGCTTTACTGAGTAATCCTGAGTTAACCATTGATGATTTAATTAAGATTATCCCCGCGCCGGATTTCCCGACCGCCGGCATCATATATGGGATCGAAGGTGTTCACGACGGATATCGCACCGGCCGTGGCCGCGTGATCATGCGTGGGCGTACCCATTTCGAAGATCTCGACAAAGGCGGCCGCCAGTCCATCATTATTGACGAACTTCCGTACCAGGTAAACAAAGCCAACTTGCTGATTAAGGTCGGAGAGTTGGTGCGCGAGAAACGCGTTGAAGGTATTTCCGATTTGCGCGATGAGTCGGACAAATCCGGTATGCGAGTCGTTATTGAGCTAAAGCGCGGTGAAGTGCCGGAAATTGTTCTAAATCAGCTTTATAAAAACACCCAACTGCAAGACACCTTTGGTATGAATATGGTGGCGTTGGTTGATGGCCAGCCACGTTTGCTGAATTTGAAGCAAATTCTTGAGGCGTTTCTGCGGCATCGCCGAGAGGTAGTCACGCGTCGAACGGTTTTTGAGTTACGCAAAGCGCGCGAACGTGGCCATATCTTGGAAGGTCTGGCTGTCGCACTTTCCAATGTCGACGAAATCATCGCGCTGATTAAAGCATCCGAAACGCCGGCCATTGCCAAAGAAAAGTTGATGGGCAAATTGTGGCGCTCATCGCTGGTCGAGGAAATGTTGGGCCGTACCTCGGCGGACACTTCGCGCCCCGATGGTATTGGCGCCGACTTTGGTCTACAGCAAGATAAATCGAGTGCTGGTTATCGCTTATCGGAAATTCAGGCGCAGCGCATTCTGGAAATGCAATTGCAGCGCTTAACCAATTTGGAGCAGGATAAGATCGTTGCGGAGTATCGCGACGTGATGGATCAAATCGTCGATCTGCTCGATATTCTGGGCAGCCCGGCGCGCATTACCACGATGATCGGCGACGAAATGGCCGACGTGAAAAAGCAATTCGGCGACAAACGCCGTACCGAGGTCATCGCCAACGGCCAGCAGATGAGCATGGAGGACTTGATTACCCCGGAAGACGTTGTCGTGACGCTGTCCCACGGCGGTTATATTAAGGCGCAACCGCTGGCCGACTATCGCGCGCAAATTCGCGGCGGTCGCGGCAAGCAGGCGACGGCGACAAAAGACGACGACTTCATTGAGAATCTGTTTGTAGCAAATACCCATGATACGATCCTGGCATTTTCCAATCGCGGCCGTGTCTATTGGCTCAAAGTTTACGAAGTACCTCAGGGCAGCCGTACCAGTCGCGGCAAGCCCATCGTGAATCTGATGCAAATCGAAGAGCACGAAAAGATTAATGCCGTATTGTCGGTTAAAGAGTTCGACGAAAACCACTATGTCTTTATGGCGACGCAGTTAGGGACGGTAAAGAAAACGCCGCTGACGGACTTTTCCAACCCGCGTAAAGCCGGCATTATCGCGGTCGATTTGGACGAAGGCGATCGCTTGATCGGCGTCGCTATTACCGACGGCAAGCATGACGTAATGTTGTTCTCCGACGAAGGCAAAGCAGTGCGTTTCGATGAAAACGATGTGCGTCCGATGGGTCGCAATGCGCGTGGTGTACGCGGCATGCGTTTGACCATCGATGGCAAAGTTATCGCGTTGCTCGTCGCAGAGAACGAAGAACAATCGGTATTAACGGCGACGGAAAAAGGTTACGGTAAGCGCACGTCGATTACCGAATACACTCGCCATGGGCGCGGCACTAAAGGCATGATTGCGATCCAGACCAGCGAGCGCAATGGCAAAGTGGTTGCGGCAACATTAGTGACCCAAGATGATGAAATCATGTTGATCACCGGTGCTGGCATTTTAGTTCGCACCAAGGTAAAAGGCATACGCGAAATGGGGCGCTCGACGCAAGGCGTGACGCTAATCGGATTGGACGATGGCGATACGTTGGTCGGCGTGTCGAGAGTTGCGGAATCGGAGGAGGAAGAAGCAGAGTGACGCAGATTTTTAATTTCAGTGCCGGTCCGGCGGTATTGTCTGCCGAGGTACTAAAACAAGCACAATCGGAAATGCTCGACTGGCATGGCAGCGGCATGTCCGTGATGGAAATGAGCCATCGCGGTGCCGAATACATGTCGATCCAAGCCGACGCCGAAAAAGATTTACGCGAATTGTTGGCGGTTCCTGCCAATTACAAAGTGTTGTTTTTGCAAGGCGGGGCAACAACGCAATTCGCTGCGATTCCGATGAATCTATTGCGCGGAAAAACTGCCGCCGATTATGTCAACACCGGCGAATGGGCGAAGAAGGCGATTAAAGAAGCAAAGCTTTATTGCAAAGTGAATATTGCCGCATCAAGTGAAGACAAGAATTTCACCTACGCGCCGCTGCAAGCCGCGTGGCAGCTTTCTAAAGATGCCGCCTACGTGCACGTTTGCACTAACGAAACCATCGGCGGCGTTGAGTTTAATTGGATTCCCGAGACCGGCGATGTGCCGCTGGTCGCCGACATGTCGTCGCATATTTTGTCGCGTCCCGTTGATGTGAGCCGCTATGGAATGATCTACGCGGGCGCACAAAAAAACATCGGTCCCGCCGGTCTGGCGATTGTCATCGTTCGCGAGGATCTGCTTGGCCAGACGCTGCCCGGTACGCCGATGATGTTGGACTATAAAGTCCAAGCCGACAATGAATCTATGTTGAACACGCCCCCGACCTACGGCATTTACATTGCTGGCCTGACGTTCCAATGGCTCAAGCGCGGCGGTGGCCTCGCGGCAATGGAAAAACAAAATATCGCGAAATCCAAGCTGATTTACGACCTGATCGACGGCCGTGATTTCTATCGTTCGCCGGTAGCAAAATCCGATCGTTCGCGCATGAACATTGCTTTCACGTTGCGCGACGAAAAATTAGACGACGCGTTTTTGAAGGGCGCAAAACAAAATGGGTTGCTTCAATTAAAAGGCCATCGTTCCGTCGGCGGTATGCGTGCCTCGATTTACAACGCGATGCCGTTGGCCGGTGTGACCACGTTGGTTGAGTACATGCGCGATTTTGCGGCTAAGAACGGCTGATTTTTGTCGTGAATGCCGGTATCATAGTCGGCCGTTCTCTCATAACAATTTTGGAAGTACATGTCGCGATTTAGTATCCAAACGCTTAACAACATTTCCCACGTTGGTTTAAAACGCCTGCCGGAAAAGCGCTACGTCGTCGCGAATGATGCGGCCGCGCCGGACGCGATTTTGGTACGCTCACAAAAAATGCACGATCTACCGATCCCGGAAAGCGTACGCGCCATTGGCCGCGCCGGGGCTGGCACGGACAACATTCCGGTCGCGAAGCTTTCAGCTCGCGGTGTGCCGGTATTCAATGCGCCGGGAGCCAATGCTAATGCGGTGAACGAACTGGTGCTCACGGCATTGTTGTTAGCGAGCCGCAATCTAGTGCCTGCGCTAAAATTCGTCGGCGAAATGCCGGATAGCGACGACAAGTCGCTGCACGCATTAATGGAAGAAAAGAAAAAGTTGTTCGCCGGTACTGAGCTGCCTAATCACACACTGGGAATTATCGGCCTGGGCGCAATTGGCTCGTTGGTCGCCGAAACGGCACTCAAACTCGGTATGAAGATAATCGGTTACGATCCGGAGATCACCGTCGAAGGCGCATGGCGCTTGCCGTCGCAGATCAAAAAAGCCGAGAGCGTCGACGAGGTGATCAAATCCGCCGATTTCATCAGCTTGCATATTCCGTTGGTAGAGAAAACTAAGCACATCATTAATGCCGAGCGCATTAACCAGATGCGCAATCACGTCGTTTTACTCAATTTCGCGCGCGATGGTTTGATCGACAACGATGCATTGCTCGCGGGATTGCAATCAAAAAAGATTAAGTATTATCTTTCCGATTTCCCAGCGGCGAAGTTGCGCAACCATCCGCAAGTGATTGCTTTTCCGCATCTTGGCGCGTCGACGGCCGAAGCGGAAGAAAATTGCGCCGTCATGGTCGTCGATCAACTTAAGGATTTTCTCGAGCACGGTAACATTTGTAACTCGGTGAATTTTCCCAACGCGATATTGGCGCGTGAGTCGCCATTCCGCCTCGGCATAGCGCATGCGAATGTACCAAATATGTTGGCGCAAATTTCTAGCACACTTGGCGAGTCTAACGTTAACATTCACAACATGCTAAACAAATCCAAAGGTGAGGTTGCCTATACCTTGCTGGATGTGGATAGTGCAATTTCGAGCGAGGTGACGCAAAAAATTGGCACGATTCACGGCGTCCTGTCGGTTCGTGCGATTCCGTTGGAATCCGCCTAGCTCGCTATGACCGCAGAGCTCAATAAGTTGCGCGAGAGCATCGATGCTATCGATGCGCAGATGCTGAAGCTTCTGAATCAGCGAGCCGACGTTGCACAACAAATTGGGCACTTAAAATCGGGCATTGCCTATAAGCCGGAACGCGAAGCCGAAGTATTACGGCGGGTCATGCAGAGCAATCCCGGGCCATTGCCTGATGAAACTGCGGCCTATCTGTTCCGCGAGATCATGTCGGCGTGTTTGGCGCTGGAAAAGCCGGTGCAAGTCGCACACCTTGGTCCTGCTGGAACTTTTTCCGAAGCCGCAGCGATTAAGCATTTTGGGCATGCCGCCGAAGTGATTCCATGCGCATCAATTGATGACGTGATGCGCCGCGCCGAGTCGGGAACGGCGGGGTTCGCCGTTGTCCCCGTGGAAAATTCCACCGAAGGTGCGATCGGAAAAACCTTAGATCTGATGTTGCAAACGCCGCTGATCGTTTGCGGTGAAGTCATGTTGCGTATACATCATCACCTGTTGGCGCGCTCTGCGGCGGTGGATTTTTCGAGTATCCAGCGCGTATATTCCCATCCCCAGTCGCTCGCGCAATGCCACCAGTGGCTTGCGGCGCACTTGCCGCAGGTCGATCGCATTCCTGCAGCAAGCAATGCCGAGGCGGCGCGACTTGCGCAACTTGAGCCAAACGCTGCCGCCATCGCCGGTGAGGCGGCGGCCGGACGTTACGGTCTTGAACGCGTCGCACAAAATATCGAAGACGAGCCGTCTAACACGACACGTTTTCTCGTGTTCGGGAATTTGGAAACAACCGCAACGGGAAAAGACAAAACGTCACTTGCGATGTCGGTTAAAAATCAGCCTGGCGCGATACATCAACTGCTCGCGCCATTGGCGACCCATGGCGTCTCGATGACCAAATTGGAATCGCGCCCATCGCGCATGGCCAACTGGGAATATTATTTCTTTGTCGATATCGAAGGTCATCGAACCGATCCTTCTGTCGCCCAGGCGTTAAGCGAAATCGAGGCGCGCGCTTTGCATTTGAAGATCATGGGCTCGTATCCCGTAGCGGCTTTTTAGGCGCACAATGATCAACGCGCCCGGACATATCAAAGCGATTGCCGCCTATCAACCGGGCAAGCCGACATCCGAGTTGGCGCGCGAATTCAATTTGGATGAGGCGAGCATTATCAAGCTCGCGTCAAATGAGAATCCACTGGGCGCCAGCCCTGCAGCGATCGCAGCGATTCAAAAAGTGCTGGGCGGCGTCGCCTTGTACCCCGATGGCAGCGGCTACGAATTCAAATCAGCGTTAATGAAAAAATACGGCGTTGCGCGTCAACAAATCGTGCTCGGCAACGGCTCAAACGACGTGTTGGAATTGGCCGGCCGCGCGTTTCTTACGCCGCAAGATTCGGCGGTATTTTCGCAGCACGCATTCGCCGTTTATCCGCTGACCGTGCAGGCAATTGGCGCAAAAGCAATCGAAGTGCCGGCAGTGAATTTCGCGCACGATTTGCCCGAAATGGCGCGCGCAGTGCGCGAAGACACGCGCATTGTATTTGTTGCGAATCCAAATAACCCGACCGGGACACTGGTATCTGTCGACGAGCTTCTCACGTTTATCAAATCGATTTCGTCGAATATTGTTGTCGTAGTCGATGAAGCCTATACGGAATATCTTCCTTCGGCGCACAAGTTTGATACGACGACGTGGCTCGAACAGTTTCCTAATTTGGTTATTACGCGCACGCTGTCGAAGGCATACGGTCTAGCAGGTCTGCGCGTCGGCTATGCGTTCGCACATGCCGACGTGGCCGATTTAATGAACCGCGTCCGACAGCCATTTAACGTCAATAGTCTTGCCCTCGCCGCGGCCACTGCGGCGCTCGACGACGATGCGTTCTTGGCAAAAAGTGCCGAGTTGAATCGTCAAGGATTGCTGCAGCTCGCGGCGGGCTTTGAGCGGCTCGGTTTGAAATATATTCCGTCCTACGGAAATTTTATTTGTGTCGACGTCGGCGATGGCGCGGCGATGTATCAATTTTTGTTGCGCCAAGGCGTCATCGTTCGGCCGGTAGCGGGCTATGGCATGCCGCGGCACTTGCGCATCAGCGTTGGACTTGCCGAGCAGAACGCGCGTTGTCTGGATGGGCTCGCGGCGGGCCTCAAGCAGTTGCCGGCGATGCGCTAATTCGCGCGTGTAATTCGCTGTATGACCGCCATCAATAAACTCGTCGTATTCGGGGTCGGCTTAATCGGCGGTTCGTTTGCGTTGGCGTTGCGCGAGGCGAATGCTGTGAAGCATGTGGTTGGTGTTGGTCGCAGCCAAAAGAATCTCGACGACGCGATGCGTTTGGGAATTATCGACGAGACGAGTATGGATCCATCGTCCGCAGCGAAAAATGCAGATTTTATTTTCCTCGCCACACCGGTCGGGCAAATGGAAAGTTTGCTGACGCAAATCGCGCCGCACCTTTCGCCAAACGTCGTCATCACAGACGGCGGCAGCACGAAACAAGATGTGGTTGCCTACGCTCGTCACGCATTGGGCGGTCGATTTTCACGCTTCGTCCCGGGCCATCCGATTGCCGGCACGGAGAAAAGCGGCGCGGCTGCGGCCGATGCAACGCTGTATCAACGACGTAAAGTCATTCTCACGCCGGAGGCCGAAACCGATCAAGCTGCGATCAAGGTGGTGAGCGGCGCTTGGCGCATGTGCCTTGCGGAAGTCCATTTGATGCGGCCCTCAGAGCATGATGCTCTGTGTGCCGCCATCAGCCATCTTCCGCATTTATTGGCATTCGCGTTAGTCGATTGGATCGCGAACAAACCCAATCACGATTCGATGTTTAAATTTGCCGCCGGTGGCTTTCGCGATTTCACACGCATCGCATCGAGTTCACCGGAAATGTGGCGCGACATTTGTTTGGCGAATCGTTCCGCATTGTTGACGGAGCTCGCCGATTACCGCAACGAGCTCGCGCTGCTGCAAGATTGTTTGGAGCGTGCCGATGCCGCGCAATTAGAAACATTATTTAGCCGCGCACGCGCAACGCGCGACGAGTGGCTGGCGCGGACGCAATCACCGTCCGGCGTCGAATAACAATGGAATTCCTTGATCTAGCGCCGGTTCGTCATGCGCGCGGATCTATTCGCTTGCCCGGTTCCAAAAGCATTTCTAATCGCACTTTGTTACTCGCTGCGTTGGCGCAGGGCGAAACGCTGATTCACGATTTGCTGATTTCCGATGACGTCGAGCGTATGCTCGATGCGCTGAAAACCCTCGGTGTGTCGTGGCGCCAAGAGCACGAAACCTATTGCGTCACCGGCGTTAACGGCCCATTTCCGAATAAGGAAGCCGATCTTTTTCTCGGCAATGCCGGTACCGCATTTCGTCCACTGACCGCGGTATTGGCGTTGTGCGGCGGTCACTATCGTTTGTCCGGTTTGCCGCGCATGCACGAGCGGCCGATCGGCGATCTCGTCGACGCACTTCGTCAAGCGGGTGCAGAAATTAGGTATCGTCAAAACGAAGGTTTTCCACCATTGGAAATTTTTCCGGCGGGCGCGACCGAAAATTCCGTTTTGAAAGTTCGCGGCGATGTCTCGAGCCAATTTCTAACCGGTCTGCTGATGGCGTTGCCATTAACGGGACGACAGATGTCGATTGAAGTCATTGGTGAGTTGATTTCAAAACCCTATGTCGAAATTACATTGAACTTGATGTCGCGATTCGGTGTGGGAATTTCTCGCGACGGTTGGCAGCGATTTAGCCTTGCGGAGAAATCGCTGTACCAAAGTCCGGGTGAGATTCACGTCGAAGGCGACGCATCGTCGGCGTCGTATTTTCTGGCGGCGGGCGCAATCGGCGGTGGTCCCATCCGTGTGGAAGGCGTTGGGCGCGCTAGCATTCAAGGCGACGTGCGTTTCGTAGAGTCGCTTGACCAGATTGGCGCGCGCGTCACGATGGCGGAAAATTGGATTGAGGTCGCCGCGCCGAGCGACGGCAAGTTGCGCGCCTTCGATCTCGATTTAAATCATATTCCCGATGCAGCAATGACCTTAGCGGTCGTGGCTTTGTTTACCGAAGGCCCGTGTCGACTGCGCAATATCGCGAGTTGGCGAGTGAAGGAGACCGATCGTATTTTTGCGATGGCGACGGAGCTGCGTAAACTTGGCGCCGAGGTCGAAGAGGGCGCGGATTATTTGCGTATCGTACCGCCAGTGCGATTGAGTTCCGATGCTCAGATCGACACCTACGACGATCATCGGATCGCGATGTGCTTTTCATTGGTGAGTCTTGCCGGCGTGCCGATCCGAATTAACGATCCGAACTGCGTCGCCAAAACCTTCCCCGATTATTTTCAGCGCTTTGCGCAAATCGTCAGTCCATGAGCGCGATCCCCGTTATCGCGATTGATGGCCCGGCGGCATCCGGCAAGGGTGCCGTCGCCCAGGCCGTTGCCGAGCGATTAGGATTTCGTTACTTGGATAGCGGTGCGATTTATCGAGCGGCTGCGCTTGCTATTGCGAGGTCAGGCCTAAATATCGACAGCCCGGATTTATCCGAAGTAGACGTGGCAAGAATCGCGTCGAGTATGAATTTAAATTTCCGGTCTGGGAATATATATATTTTAAATCAAAATGTTACCGACGCGATCCGCAGCGAGGAATGCGGCAAAAATGCTTCAAAAATTGCGGTTTTGCCTAAGCTTAGGCAGGCACTGCTCGAGCTTCAACATAGCTTCCGACACGCGCCTGGGCTTGTCGCCGAGGGGCGCGATATGGGGACCGTGGTTTTCCCCGATGCTGGGCTAAAAATCTTTCTTACCGCGAGCGCCCAAATCAGAGCGGAGCGCCGACATAAGCAGTTGATGGAAAAAGGAATAAATGCTACTATTAAAGACTTGCTAGGCGAAATCGAAGCGCGTGATGCCCGGGATTTGGGCAGAAGCGTAGCGCCGCTTCGCGCTAGTGAAGGCACGATTACGATCGATACATCCACGCTGGATTTAACGCAATCGATTGACGCCGTGTTGAAATTGTACCGACATAACGCTTCTAAAAACGAGTAACCCTGGTGTCCCTCGATTCAATAGATCGACGGATGATGACTAATTTGACCTGATTTCTTCCTAGTACGATTTTGGGCCCTTTTGATTAACCTAACCTCATGACAACTGTTTCCCCAGCAACTTCATCTCCATCCGTAGAAAATTTTGCCGCCCTTTTCGAAGAGAGCCACGCTCATCAAGAAATGAGTATTGGCGAGGTCATTACCGCCGAAGTCGTTTCGATCGATGCCAACATGGTCATCGTCAACGCCGGATTGAAATCCGAAAGCTTGATTCCTATTGAGGAGTTCAAGAATGATCGCGGCGAATTGGAAGTTAAGCCCGGCGATTTCGTTAAAGTCGCGATCGACGCGTTTGACGATGGTTACGGCTCGACCAAGCTCTCGCGCGACAAAGCCAAACGGCTCGCGGCGTGGACTGATCTGGACGAGGCATTAGAAAAAGGCACGATCGTGCAGGGTATGGTGAACGGCAAGGTCAAGGGTGGTTTGACGGTGATGATCAACGGTATCCGCGCGTTCTTGCCGGGATCGCTGGTAGATATTCGCCCCGTTAAAGATACGACACCGTACGAGAATAAGGAGATGGAGTTTAAGGTTATTAAACTCGATCGTAAGCGCAATAACGTGGTGGTGTCGCGCCGTGCCGTGATGGAAGCCGCGCAGGGCGTTGAGCGTCAAAGTCTGTTGGAGAGTTTGCAAGAAGGTTCGATCGTTAAGGGTATTGTTAAAAACATTACCGACTACGGCGCGTTCGTTGACCTGGGCGGTATCGATGGTCTGTTGCACATCACGGATCTGGCTTGGCGTCGCGTTAAGCATCCGTCAGAAGTGTTGACCGTTGGCGATGAAGTCGAAGCGAAGGTCCTGAAGTTCGATCAAGAAAAGAATCGCGTCTCGCTTGGCCTCAAACAGCTTGGCGAAGATCCGTGGGTGGGTCTGGGTCGCCGTTATCCGCAGGGCACGCGCTTGTTCGGCAAAGTCACGAACCTCACCGACTACGGTGCGTTCGTTGAAATTGAGCAAGGCATTGAGGGCTTGGTGCACGTATCCGAAATGGATTGGACCAACAAGAACGTTCATCCTTCAAAGGTCGTTCAGCTTGGCGACGAAGTCGAAGTGATGATTCTGGAAATCGACGAAGAGCGTCGTCGTATTTCGCTTGGCATGAAGCAATGCCAACCGAATCCTTGGGAAGATTTTTATGCCAATTCCAAGAAGGGCGATCGTGTCGCCGGTCAAATCAAGTCGATCACCGACTTTGGCGTGTTCATTGGTCTGAATGGTGGAATCGATGGTCTTGTGCATTTGTCCGATCTTTCCTGGACGCAGACCGGCGAGGAAGCCGTACGTGGCTATAAGAAAGGCGACGAAGTAGAAGCGCTGGTATTGGCGATCGATGTTGAGCGCGAGCGCATTTCCCTTGGCATCAAACAGATGAGTGGCGATCCGTTTAGCGTGTTCGTCACCAATCATGATAAGGGCCATATCATCAAAGGTATTGTCAAGACGCTCGACGCAAAAGGTGCAATGATCCAAATCGAGCCCGATGTCGAAGGTTATTTGCGCGCATCGGAAATTTCTCGCGACAAGGTCGAAGACATCCGTACCCGCCTGAAAGAAGGCGATGAAGTGGAAGCTGTTATCGTCAATATCGATCGTAAGAATCGCAGCATAAATCTTTCCGTGAAGGCGAAAGATACGGCAGAAGAAAATGCGGCTATACAGAAGTTCGCGGCGGAAAGCCCGAACAATGCAGGGACGACCAACTTAGGCGCGCTGCTCAAGGCTAAGTTGGAAAACAAAGGTGGCGATCAAGAATAAAGGAATAGCAATGACCAAGTCTGAGCTTATCAATTTGTTGGCAGGTCGGTTTACGCAGTTAGTTGCGAAAGATGCAGAACTGGCGGTTAAGACGGTTCTGGATGCCATGGCGATTAGTTTGGCTCAGGGTGACCGCATTGAGATTCGCGGCTTTGGTAGTTTTGGTTTGAATTATCGTCCACCTCGTACCGGGCGCAATCCGAAGACCGGTGACAAGGTTCAGGTGCCGGAAAAATACGTTCCGCACTTCAAAGCCGGTAAAGAATTACGCGACCGCGTCGATTCGCTTGAAGATATAAAGCCTATTTAAGGTCATGTAATGAAGATAAGGGCGGCGCGTCGCATCGATGTGCCGCTTTTTTCTTGTTTGTCGGGAGCGAATTGTTGGCAATAGTTGATATACTTAGTTCGAACTTCTTCAGATAGCTATCCATGGGATTCATACTTCGACTTATCAGGATCGCGGTCATGTTCGTGGTGTTCGCGATTTTATTGGTGTTCGCCATTGGTAACTCCGGCCTGATCGATATTAAATTCCTCACCTATCAACGTACCGCGCCGCTGGTGCTGGTGTTATTCGTTGTTTTGGTAATGGGTGTGATCGTTGGATTGCTTGCGCTGACGGGTCCGCTATATCGCCAACGCCGCCAAATTCAGCAGCTCAAACGAGATATCAAATTGCAAGAACAGATCAGACCAAGCCAAAAGCCACCCGTGGAGCTCGATCCGATCGTGACAATGCCGCCCGGCTAGTCAATTGAATTTCTAAAAACTTCTCGCGCGCGCATGGAATTTCAGTCTTGGTGGCTACTCGGTTTTCCGCTATTTTTTGGGCTGGGTTGGCTTGCCGCGAGAATCGATTTGAAATATTTATTAACCGAATCGCGCACCCTCCCGGCATCCTATTTCAAAGGGCTTAACTTCCTATTAAACGAGCAGCCTGATAAGGCAATCGAAGCGTTCATCGAAGTTGCGCGTGCTGACCAACAAACCGTCGAATTGCATTTTGCGCTGGGTAGTTTATTTCGTCGACGCGGCGAAATCGAGCGGGCAATTCGCATGCATCAAAACTTGGTCAATCGAGTCGATCTTAGCAACGAACAAAAAACCCAAGCGCTGTACGAACTTGCCCAGGACTTTCTCAAAGGCGGTCTGCTCGACCGTGCGGAAGAAATTTTTTCGGATTTGCGCAAATCTCACTATCAAGAATCCGCATTGCGGTCTTTGCTACACATCTATGTTGTAGAGAAAGATTGGTTCAAGGCCATTGGCGTTGCCCAAGAGTTAGAGAAACTCTCAACGGAGAGTTATCAAAAAGAAATAGCCAACTATTATTGCGAACTTGCCGCATTTGAGCGAGCACACTCGCGACCTGAGCAAGCACGCGAGTATCTCGAACAAGCGCTCAACGCCAATCGCAAATGTGTGCGGGCAAATCTCTTGCTTGGCGAATGGTCCGCACGCGAGGGCAATCAAGAACAAGCCATTGATATATGGAAGCGGATTGAAGGGCAAAATCCGGCGTATCTATTTCTTATTGCCGATAAGCTCCTGGAAAGCTTTCGCACGCTAGGAAAAACCCAAGAGGGATTGAATTTGTTGCGCGGATATCAGGAACGCTACCCGGCGCTTGACTTACTGAACGCCGCGTTTCAGGCGACGCTTGAAACCGAGGGTGTAGAGAAGGCTTATCGTTTAGTCAGAGACGATCTTCGTCGCAATCCGAGTCTACTTGGGTTGGATAAATTTCTCGAAGCACAAGAGATCGACGCGCCGCCGGAAAAACGCGCAGATCTTCAACTGATCAAAAATTTGGTGCAGAGTTATGCCGGTCGATTGGCGATTTATCAATGTGAGACCTGTGGCTTTAAAGCGAAGCAATTTTATTGGCACTGTCCGGCCTGCGGCGGGTGGGAAACCTATCCGCCGCGACGCAATGCTGAATTGGAAATACAGCGCGGATGAACGTCGCAATGATTGATCTCAAAATAATTAAGGAATAAATATATGAAGATTACCGTGATCGGGACAGGTTACGTGGGCCTAGTCAGCGGCACATGTCTTGCGGACGTTGGCAATGATGTTCTTTGCCTTGATGTCGACCAACGTAAAATAGATTCATTGCGCAGCGGCATTATTCCGATTTTCGAACCTGGCCTGGAAGACATGGTTCGGCGGAATGTTCAGGCTGGCCGCCTAAAATTTACCACCGATGTAGCGGCAGCAACGTCGTTCGGACACATTCAGTTTATCGCTGTCGGCACTCCGCCTGATGAAGACGGTTCTGCCGATTTGAAGTATGTAACCGCAGCCGCGTGCGCTATTGGTCGCCACATGAGCGAAGCAAAGATTATTGTCGATAAATCGACTGTCCCGGTGGGCACAGCGGATCTGGTGCGTAAGGCCGTTGCCGAGGAGTTGGAGCGGCGTGGCGAAAAAATTTCATTTAGCGTGGTTTCCAACCCCGAGTTCCTCAAAGAAGGCGCGGCGCTTGAGGATTTTATGAAGCCGGATCGAATCATCATCGGCGCAGATGACGAGCAAGCGATCAAGGCGATGCGCGCGCTCTATGCGCCGTTTCAACGCAATCATGAACGTATCATGTTCATGGATGTGCGTTCCGCGGAATTAACAAAGTATGCTGCTAATGCGATGTTAGCGACGCGCATTTCGTTCATGAATGAATTGGCGTTGTTATCCGAACGCCTAGGCGCTGATATCGAACACGTGCGGCGCGGAATTGGCTCGGATCCACGCATCGGTTATGATTTCCTTTATCCGGGCTGCGGTTATGGCGGGTCATGTTTTCCCAAAGATGTTCGAGCCTTGCAGCGAACCGGGCGAGACAATGGCCAAGAGTTGCATATTCTCAACGCGGTCGAACGCGTGAACGAGTTACAAAAAGAGGTACTGCTCGACAAGATATCGAGGCGATTTAATGGCGATCTCAAGGGACGGCATTTCGCGTTATGGGGTCTAGCGTTTAAGCCAAACACCGACGATATGCGTGAGGCGCCGAGCCGCGTCCTGATTGAAGGTCTTTGGAAAAAAGGTGCGACAGTGACGGCTTATGATCCCGTTGCGATGGAAGAAGCCGAGCGAATATACCGGACTGATGAACGTATTCGTTATGCGGGCACACCGACCGCTGCACTCATCGGTGCAGACGCGCTAGTCATCGTGACTGAATGGAAGGTTTTTCGCAGCCCGGATTTCAGCACCATCAAAACTCACCTTAAACAGCCGGTCATTTTCGATGGGCGAAACTTATACGACCCCGCCGCGGTGAAGAGTGAGGGTATTGAATATTATCCAATCGGACGTAAGGTGTGATGGTTATTCCTAATTTCAATTCAGCACGAGTATTGGTAGTCGGCGATGTCATGCTCGATCGTTACTGGTTCGGCGAGGTGACGCGCATCTCGCCCGAGGCACCGGTACCCGTGGTACACATTCAAAGCACCGAGGAACGTCCAGGGGGCGCCGCAAACGTTGCGCGTGGCGTCGCCGCGTTGGGGGCGCGTGCGGCGATGCTTGCCGTTGTCGGGGCCGATGAGGCAGCGACGCTTCTGGAGAATTTGCTCAAAAAAGCCAATGTACAAACCTTTCTCCATCAAGATTCGGCCTTGCAAACGACCGTCAAACTGCGCGTCATCGGCCGGCAACAACAGTTGTTGCGGCTTGACTTCGAAACGCCGCCGAGCGGGGATGTGTTGCTGTCCACACTCGATCACTTCACCGCACAACTTGATACAACCGATGTGGTGATCTTGTCGGACTATGGCAAAGGCGGCCTTGCTCACATTGAACGCATGATTGCGTTTTGCAATGCCGCCAATAAACCGGT
>JANOLP010000094.1:0-5891 GCA_031419835.1 Pseudomonadota bacterium
ACGCCAAGCCCGGGCACATCGTCGGCCAGCCATTGCGACCAGAACGCATCAGCGGCCTTCGAATGCTGCCACGTGCCTCGCGCATCTCCGCCAAGCCCGTGGACGAAAACAACGCTGCCCAATTGCAAGTTGGAACACTCGGAAATCTTGATCAGATCAGCCATGCGCTCTTGTTGTCCGGTTAATTGATCAATATTGAGCCAACGACCGGGCGAACGCAACTTCAGGCCGGTAGAAATGCGCTCTACTTTTTCTTCTCACAGAAATGGAAAATGTTTGTTATTGCGAGAAGCGAACGCGACGAAGCAATCTCGCTTTCCGATGCGGATTGAACAACGAGATCGCCGCGCTTCGCTCGCGATGACATTTCGTACCGGTACTCGACAAAACCCCGCATCGGCAAATGCTATTAGACGGACTTCGCGCCGCGTTGCTGTCGTTAAAGGATTCTGGATGTCGACGTGTTTATATCGACGGAAGTTTTGTGACCACCAAGGAACAGCCCGGCGACTTGGATGGTTGCTGGGAAGTCGATGATGATCGTATCGTATTGCGACAGCCAGCGATCGCTATGAATTTCCGCGAGCAAAATGCCATCGGTCATGACTTTGATTAGCGTGTCCTCTTGCACGCGATCGGTGAAGCGCACCTTATAACCGACCAGTTGGCCAACTTCCGTATGCAATTCCTGCGCGATGCGCGCCGCGACGCTGCGCGCGGCAATACGGCGCGGTTGCGTACAGCCGATGGTGCCGTAAATGCCACGCTTTAGTTCCAAACAAATTTTCGGCAACTGTGTGGTTTTCCCCGACCCGGTTTCGCCGCAGACAATTACCACCTGATTCGCAGCAATGGCAACCTGGATCTCCGCGCGCTTATTGGCGATTGGCAGATCGTCACTGAAGCTCGGCTGTGGGAGCCGCTCTTGGCGATGCCTGACTTTAGCAATCGACGCACGGATTTGCTCGGCAAGCTTTTCCAATTTGCCGGAATCGTTTTCCTGGCGCATGCGGTTCATGCGTTGTCCCAACCTAAAACGATCGCAAAGTAAAGTTTGATCAAGTTCGGCCAGCAAGCTTGGCCAAGTGAAGGGCGTTGAGACAGTCAAATTTGGAGGCAGCAAATGGCGTAATCGGCTAATGGATAGTAAATATTATATCGGTGCTGTCGTGCATGAAGTGGCCGATGTAAACTAGCACATACGGAGCGCGCGCACATTATTTTCCGGAAAAGCTGGGGTGCCATGAACGTTAAAGAAAAATTGTTGCTGGGCATTGCGGCTGGACTCGTGGTCTGCAACTATTTCGCGCTGCAGGTCGCGCGAGTGGATCTTTTTCTCGAGAACTGGTTGGGGATTTTGATCGTGGCGGTCTTGGGCGCAGGCCTCGCTTTGCTTGCATGGTTGGTCTATCGCCACCCGTCAAAAAGTTTGCAGCGGACGATGTAGCGCGTGTTCAAATTACAAGTGCAACACGTGGCGGTTAGCCAATTAAATTTTCATCAATAGACTTTCCGTCGACTAGCCATTCGATATAGGCCATTCGGCTAATTGCCGTAGCTGCAGGCAGCCGTTAAGCTTTGCTGCTGAAATAGTCACAGTCGCTTGAGCGGCCGGATGCGTCCGTGCAAGCGCGTGTGATTTCGTCGTTGTGTTTGAATTTCGATAGGAGTGAATGATCATGACCAAACTTCCGCATGTATGTTTCGATCGCGTTCTACCGCGAGATGTAATGCGCCCGCAAGCGATTACGCGTGGCCGTCCCGGCGTGATGCGTGCACTGGCGCCGATCGGCAAAACCTGGATGAACGGTTCGACCTTGCATGTGCGCTTTATGGGCGGCAATGCGCAGCAACAGGCGATTGCGAAAGAGCAGGCCAAGTGGTGGAGCGATCACGCTAATTTGACGTTCGTGTTCGACAGTGCGCCGGATGCCGATATCCGGATTTCATTCGACGATAATGACGGCGCCTGGAGCTATGTCGGCACCGACGCCAAGGATATTCCGGCGAACGAGGCGACGATGAATTTGGGTTTTCTCGACGGCGGCACGGCGGGTCACGAGTTCGGTCACGCGATTGGGCTTGCCCATGAGCATCAGAATCCCGCAGGCGGCATTCAGTGGAACGAACAAGCGGTGATTCAAGCGCTGGCGGGTTCGCCGAATTTTTGGACCGAAGCGCAGACACGTCACAACGTGTTGCGCAAATACACTGCCGATCAAGTTAACGGCACGGCGTTCGACAAAGATTCCATCATGCTGTATTTCTTTCCCGCCGCGTGGACGTTGAACGGTGTCGCGACGACGCAAAACGAAGTGCTGTCGTCGATGGACAGCCAGTTCGTCGCCGGCGCCAAGATGTATCCAAAGTCGAACCCGGGTGTGACGGGCGACGTCACTAAACTCGTCGTCAATGCCAAGAGGCGCACGGCCGCGGCGATCGGCAAATTTGCCGAGGAAGATTTGTTCAAATTTACCGTCACGCAAGCCGGCCGTTACGTCATCGATACGCGCGGGCCGACCGACGTCGTGATGAAATTGTTTGGCCCGAATTCGCAAACCGCGTTAATCGCGGAAGACGACGATGCCGGCATCGATACCAATGCGCGCATCGTTGCCGACCTGGTGGACGGCGAATATTTTGTTCAGATTCGCCATTGGAATCGCGCGAGTGGGATGGGGAGTTACACGATTAAGGTTCGAAAAATTTAAGCGAATTTCACTGAAGCAAATTTGCAGCAGGGCGGCATGGCCAGGCGCCGCGCCCTGCTTGCCTTCTGGCGATGTATGCTCGAAACGCCCCGCCCCGCTAGTCGTTCCAGTGAATGGATCGCGATTGAACGGTGGCGCGCACGACCCGTTGCGATCACCATAAGATTGAGTTGGGGTTCGCGCCTCACCGGCAACTTACACGTAAAAACGTCGGCACCAAGTTTTGCATGAAAGCCATATAACCCGCGTAAGGCGCACATAGTCGAACGTCAATAAGCAAAGCGACGACGTGGCCTTGGGCTCCTGTTTGACGCTCGTTGCATTTTTGCATAAACTGCATCAATTATTAAAAAAGGTATCAATTATGCGTACCACCATCACAATTGATGACGATGCGTTTACTGCCGCGCGCTCATACGCGAAGGCGCGGGCGCTTAAGCTGGGGCAGGCTGTGTCTGAATTGATTCGCCGGGGTAGCATGGAGAAGCTGCCGATCAAGCAAGAGAAAGGCGTCTGGATCTTTGATCTGCCACCGGATACCCGGCGCGTCACGGCGCGGCAAGTACAGCAGATGCTGGAGGAGTCGGCATGAGGTGCGCATGAGCCATCTGCTCGACGCCAATGCCTTAATCGCGCTGGGCTGGCCCACGCACGAGCACCACCCGCGCATGATGAGCTGGTTCGGGCAACATGCCGGCGCGGGATGGGCGAGCACCGCGTTCACGCAATCCGCTTTCGTCCGCATCGTTACCCAGCCGGCGTTTTCAGGGCGCCCGATCGCCGTCGGCGAAGTGGCGGAATTGCTATTACGCAATACCACCCACCCCAAACACCGATTGGTGGCGCTCGATTTCGGCTTTGCCGATGTATGGGCGGCTTGCACGGGCGGAATCCTCGGACACCGGCAAATTACCGACGCATGGTTGTTGACGGCCGCCATACGCAATCGAATGAAGTTGCTTACGTTTGACTCGGGCATAACGCAACTGCTGGCTAATGCGCAAGAACGCGGTAAATACGTTACGGTTTTGCATGCGTGATGTATTGCACGCGTATGGCGGTAGCGATCAATTGATGCATGCGGCCACTCATTAGAAAACAGCCCGGGTTCTGCGCCACGGGACGCATTATGAATGAGACGGCGAGCGCAAAAAAATAGATAGGCGCCGGGTTTGACGATTTTGTCTCGCTAATTCTTCGTCATGCTACTAAGGTCATCAATCAACGCAATGGTTGTTATCGTCGTCAAAAAAATCACGGCCAAGGTTGCCCATCGCCACTGGCTATCAAGACAACTTCTCGTAGCAGAACGTCTGGGTGTAGCCATGGATGCGCAGTTACAGGAAACCGATGTCAAGATGGTGGCGGTGGAACTCAGGCAGCGCCACTTCAACTGCGAAGGATTGACGTGGAGCGAGCAGGTAAGCCGTTAATCATGACGACGGGCGACGACACAAACCAATTCCGGCAAATTGAATCGCAATATCAATCTAACCGCCAGGCCTTTGACGATGCGGTGGCACAAGAACAGGCGCTGCTCAACAAAGCCACCGAAGATTACCAGGGTGCGCGGCAAACGGAAACCAAGATACGCAATGTACTGCGAGCTTACCAAGAGCAAAAAGGGGCGTGGGCGAAGTTAAACAAAGATGGTTATGCAGGAAAACTGCTTGCCTTGGAACGTGAGCGGATCGAGAAAGAAGGCGATCTCAAAACCCAGGCGTTTGCGGTGGAAAGCTTGAAAGGCAGTATTGCGCAATCGCAGAAACGGCTGGCGCAGATTACGTCGAACTATAAGCAGCAACTGCATAACGAGCGGGTGGAAGCGCAAGGACGGTTGGATAAGCTGCAGCAGAAGTCGCTAAGCAGCGCCATAAGCAAACGTTGCTGGAATTGAAAGCTTCGCAGGCCGGCAAGATCAAAGATGTCGCGCCGCACATGATCGGCAGTGTCGTGAGTCCGGGGACGATTCTACTGACGCTGGTCCCGATCGACGAACCGCTACAAGCCGAAGTGATGATCAATAATGACGATGTCGGGTTTGTGGATGATAGGCAAAGCGTTAAAGTCAAACTCGCCGCTTATCCGTTTCAGAAGTATGGAATGGTGGACGGGACGGTGACTCACGTGAGCGCGGATGCCAATGACGGCCCAGGGCATGGGAAACAAAACCAACCCAATTAAAATGGAACGAGCGATTCGACCAACGGCCAGGACGGTTACAAGGCGATTGTGACGTTGAACGCACAGGCGCTCAAAGCAAGTGGCAAGACGTTCAATCTTACACCTGGGATGCAGGTGGCGGCCGAGATCAATCAGGGTAAGCGAACCATCATGGAATACCTGCTCTCGCCCCTCAAAGGCACCTTCCACGAAGCGGCACGGGAGCGGTAATTGAGGGTCCAAACAATTTATTCTTACTTACCAATCCGCACAACAACGGACAAATCGATCTACAAATCGCGGAAGTGAATAGCGACAAGGAATGTGCATTTTTCTTCACAATGAACCAAAGAGTGCCGCCCAACCACACCACTTCACGGTTAAATAATCAAATCAAGGAATAACATATGACCACCGAGCATGCGCCAAATATTGGCAGTTTCCTAGTCGCTTTCTTGATCGCTTTTTTATTCGGTTGCGGCGAGTCTTAAACAGAACAGAATCGTTTTCTTAAAAGACTCAAGACCATCTACGATCACGAAAACCTCGCCGATATTAACGTTGTGGAAAGCACCTTGGGTGTCAAGTTCAAAAAAAGTGTAGTAACTAACCCAGAAGTAAATGCGTACCAACTTACAGGTCAAATCCCTTCATTTGCTAGTGAACATTTGTCTTACTCGGTTCGGCCGGACATGCGTGCCAGCCTTCAAATAGAAAGCATTCGCGAAAAATTTTGCGTAGATCCTTCAGATATTGAAGCAGTGTTCGGTGCGGGCAAGGTTGTCAGCGGGTATCCGACAATTGCATTGAGGAGACAAATACAAATTTCGGTCGGACATCAAAAGGTACGAAATTATCAGGGGAAAGGAAAACTCTACACCGATTTCAACTATACGTACCTTCAACATAAATGCGTTTGGAGTTTCGCTATTTCGCAAACGCTGGTGAAAGAAAATTAAACAATTAACCCAATTAACGAAAGGAATTCTGTTATGGCTGACACACAACCGATAAACC
>JANOLP010000095.1:0-2810 GCA_031419835.1 Pseudomonadota bacterium
AGGGACGAGAGGACCTTCTGGCGGAAGGTGGCAGCCTGTTCAATCAATATTGCTCCCACTGTCATGGTCCCTTGGCGGTACAAGGCGAGCGCCCGCGCGATCTGCGCCGCCTGACCTTGCGCTACGGCGACGATGCGATGAATTTATTCTGGAGCACCGTTAACGACGGTCGCATGGATAAGGGCATGCCGGTTTGGAAAGAAGCCATCAGCGACGACATTAAATGGCGCATCTACACTTTTTTGCAATCCGTCCAAACGAAGAAGTAAATCGTGCTGCGCGGCCTATCCCGATTGTTGATCGTTGCGTTTATCTGCGCCATCGCGCCATTGTGGACAAGCATGGCCCATGCCCACGGCGTGACACTCAAAGTGCATCATTTTCTCCCCGCCGATTCGCCGTTCCATACTAAGTTTCTGCTACCGTGGTTGGCGAAACTGGAGGACGAATCCCACGGCCTCCTGAGGTTTCAGGTCTCTCCGGCTATGGACATAGGACGACTTTACGATCAAGTGAAGGATCGGACCGCTGACATTGTTTGGACTGCGGTAGGAAATCCCCCTGGCCGTTTCCCAGCCTTCGAGGTCTTCAAATTACCTCTAGCGATCCATAGTGCACAAGGTTCGAGCCGAGCGCTGTGGGAATACGTTCAAGCAAACGACCTGGCAAAGAAAGAATTCCCAGGCGTCCGATTGCTCGCCGCGCAGGTATCGAGCGTCGAACCGAATGAAAAACCGCAGGTACTTTCGGATGTGTTGGTCTTTGCAATGAATGCTGAGGCCTACAAGAGTTTGTCGGATGAGCTCAAGAAAGTGATTATTGCTAACAGCGGCGCGGAGACTTCGGCGTTGTTGGGGAAGATGTTTGCTACTCGCCGCGACACAGCGGCGGCAAATCTACAACGGTCGCAGAGCACAATCGACGAGAAAATCAAAGAACTTGATCAGCGCGGTCTTGACGGCAAAGAGTTACTCGATAGCGCGCGTGCATTACTCGCCGAGTTTGATCCCCTAAAATAAATTTAGGCGTGCGCGAGCGCAACATCTGCGCTTGCGTCAAATTGGTACTGTTAGTTTTCGCTCGGATTCTTTCGATTCTCGGCAACCCTGTTAAGCTGAGGAAGTGAGCTATCCTGGGCCGATGGGTACCTCTGGTTAACTCGCCATTACTGAAATCACGCTGGGAGTAAACGTGGTACGCAAACTTTGCATCGGGCTATTTGGCGTCTTGTTGTCGCTAGCCGCAGCGGGCCAGGAACCGAAGCTCTTCACCATCGCAAAGTTTGCATTCGAGAACGGCGGCACGTTGGAAAACATGCGTGTCGCCTACGACACCTACGGCGAGCTGAACGCTGCGCGCGACAACGCGATCTTGGTGGAACACGGCGCCAGTCAAGGTCGCAATGCTTACAAGATCTTCATTGGCCCCGGCAAGGCATTCGATACCAGCAAGTATTTCGTGATCACGGTGGACGCCATCGGCGGCGGTGCGTCGAGCAAGCCGGCGGACGGCTTGGGCGCTGCGTTTCCTACCTACACCATTTGCGATATGGTGCGGGCCCAGCACGAGTTACTGACGCAGGGCTTAGGCTTGCAGAGTCTATTGGCAGTCGGCGGACCGTCCATCGGTTCGTTCCAGGCGCTGGAGTGGTGCGTTAATTATCCTGACTTTGCCAAGGGATTGCTTGCGATCATGCCGAGTGCGCGCAGCGATCGTCATGTACACGCGATTTTCGATGCGGTGGTCAATACCATCAAGCTTGATGCGAAATGGAATAACGGCAACTATATTGAAAGCCCGGTCGAAGGCATCGTCGCAGCAGGCATGATCTACTTCCCTTGGCTTTACAGCGATGAGCACCTGAATAAGTTAGTCGACAACGACAAGTACGAGAAAGCGCAACGCGCCTTCGGAACGGCTTGGGCCAAGGTCTGGGATGCACGCAGTTTGATCTACCGCTATCAGGCCACGCGCAACCACGATGTCGGGCAACCTTTTGGTGGAAACACCATGCAAGCGTTGGGCAAAATCAAAGCGAAGACGCTGATCATGCCGGGCATGACCGACCGCACCCTACCTCCCTATATGGCGCAAGAAATCCACCGCGGTGCTAAGAATAGTATCTACGTTGAGATTCCGTGAGATTCCGTCCGCGCTTGGGCATATTGCCTGTTGTCCGGGGGCAGAGGATACGGCGGAGTACAGATTTATCACAGATCAAATCTCAAGCTTCCTTGCGGATTTAGCTAAGGCAAACTGACAAATCTGGAAACGTTTAAAGGAAAACCAATATCGAAAGCGAAACTGCTCGGCGCGTAGCGATTAACAGGTTACCTTGCGGAAGACGCGAATGGCGACGTCGTTTATCCCCTCGGTCCCGACGCGACCGGCTGTCGTTGTGTCAACACGTAAAGACGAGCGAAGTCCAGACGGGGTGGCCTTGGGCCATAACCACGATCCACCACAACAATGGCGCCGGCCGGCAACCTGACCGCATCGAACAGATTGACATCGTGCACCTTGCCCGTGGTAATGGTGAGGAACACCGGGATAGCCCCGCGCAGATCGATGATCGTATGTGCCTTCACGGCGGCCTTGGTGGCGCGAAAGTCGGTCCAGGGGAACACGGTGAGACACAAGTCGATGGTGGTCGAGTCCATCGCGTAGAGCGGCTCCTTCAGCCCCAAGCCGATATCCTCGTCCTGATAGAGTTCCAGTGCAATGGCAATCAGCCGCTGCCCGAGCGCCTCGAACAAGCGCCAGTCGCGCCGCTCGTTGGCATCGGCCAGCGTTGCGCGCGAAACCCGGCT
>JANOLP010000096.1:0-4536 GCA_031419835.1 Pseudomonadota bacterium
CGTTAAGCTTCGCGACCAAGTGACTAAACTTGAAGCGTTAAATCTTGCCATTAGAAATCAGGCACAGGAACAAACCACTCAATTTAAACGCGATCAGGACGAGGTCAATTTATTGAAGCAAAAACTCGTGGATCTGCAGAAGCAGGCCGCCGAGATGGAGGCTTTGCAAAAGAAAATTGCTGATTTGGAAAGGCAACGTGCCGAAGCGACCGTGATTGATACACCCACTAAAGAGCGCTCGATTCCCGCGCCCACTAAGAAGCGCAACTCAGCGCAGCATCTGCCGCCGGCATTCTGAATTTATTTCTGGTAGGGGCACAAACGTCGTAGATATTTGGTGGCGATGATAGCGACACCAGGCGGTTTTGCCGAGTAAATTGTCTCAACGGGTATTTTTCTTAAAGTATTGTTTCGGTACCATTGTTTAAAGGGGGAAGATAAATGTTAATGAACCTGCGTTGGAGCAAGGTGGTTTTCTGGGCAGCGGTTTCCGCTGCAATTCCGGGCATCGGTCATGCGGAAAAAAATGACGGTGCCGCTAAAGACCCAGAGGCGTCCGAGCCAACATCGAATTGGCATGCGAGTATTGGAATCAAGTTGCATCCCAATAGAATCACTGGAACTACTGGATTTCCTTTGCTGACGACGGCTGGAGAGGTGTTTGCGTCAGACTCGATCCGTTCCGGTACAGAACTCACTCCTATCTTGCTGGGTAGCCTCCGCTATAAGAATTTGTTCGTATCAGCGAGCCACTTTCTTGATACAGACTATGTTGCAACATTCCAACAATCGAACGAAAGGGTGACGGTAAGTAATCGTAACGAGACTGACGTCAATATTGGTTATTACGTATTGCCATCCTTAAGTCTGAGTGCAGGTTATAAGGTATTGAAATACGGGAGTGATTTAGGGGGCGCGAAATATAGCGGGCCCTTTGTCGGAGTTTCCGGTTTTGGTTCCTTAGGATCGGGTTTTGGACTTTATGGAAGTTTCGCGTACGGTACTATGAACCTTGATGCATTGAGCGTACCCGAGGGCGGTAAAAAGTTCTCTTACTTGAACTATGAAGGCGGGCTCGCGTACAGTTTTGACTTTCGTGAACGAGGTGGTTTTCTCAACTCACTTACAATCACGCTCGGCTACCGCTATCAAAATATCGAAAGCAAAAACGCTTGGCCATCGCAATTGGTGGTTGATTCAGGTGGTGGCGTCTTAGTCCCACTCGGCCCCCCTTCTTCAGTTCATGTTAGCAATACCAGCCAAGGCCCCACTTTAGGTTTAATAGTTTCCTTTTAGACTTTGCTCGTGACGATGTGGCAATATAGGCCCAGCGCACTCTTTGCTGCCGTTATCTACCTGAAACGGTACTTCGCCTAGTCCTTTTGGCCTAGGCCATTTGGCATATACCTTATTTACGTACTTTCTTGCATGATGTAGCCGATGACTTTCATCGGCACACAGCCGTGTCCGTATCGGACACGGTGTAATTTGCATTATTTATTTCGTAGACGTTAAAAATTAGCGTTGTTTTTACTATTGCTCGGGGAAAACATTCGATGCTTAATTTTCAGCGCCGATGCGCGCTTGCTTGCGTTGCTTTGATTTTGGCGGCGGCCACGCAAACCGCTATCGCACAGGCAGAAATTCGAAATCGTCCTACACGTGGTGTGGGCCTAAAACCAGGGAAAAGTTTCCTGGCGCAGGCCGAAAGTCAGCCTGTAGCCGACACCCCCCCCGCCAAAGTGGCGCGCTTCATAGTGACCGCGGTAAATATCCAGGGGAACACCCTGTTGTCTGAGGCCCAACTGGCGAAGCTCATCGCGCACTTACCTGGCGCCGACCGCAAGCTTGAGGATCTAAACAACGCCGCAATTTCAATCCAACAAGCGTATCGCAACGCGGGCTATGGAGGCGTTGTTGCCTTCATCCCCGAACAAGACCTTAACGGTGGGAATGTAGTCATTCGGGTTATCGAGGGCAAGCTTGCGCGCATAAGTATTTCTGATAATCAGCGCCTTGATGAAACCAATATTCGCCGCAGCCTGCCCGGTCTCAAGGAGGGCGCGACACCGAACGTGGCACAAATCGATCGTGATATTCAGTTAGCCAATGAAAATCCCGTAAAGGAGCTTCAAGTTAAGCTCGCCGCAGGAACGAAGCCAGGAGAAATCGACGCCAATATCGCAGTAGCCGAAGAGAAGCCATTGCGTTTCCTCGTTGGGCTGGACAATACCGGTAATCCGCAGTCCGGGAACTATAGGCTAAGCGTCGGTGTGCAGCATGCGAATATGTGGAACCGTGACCACATCGGCACTCTGCAATATCAGACCTCTCCAACCGAGCCCGATCTCGTACGAATCTATAGCGTCGGTTATCGGCTCCCTATATACGGCTACTCCACCAGTATCGATGCGTTCTATGCCCATTCCACCGTCGATAGCGGTACAACCGTTACCCCGGCAGGCCCGCTGCAATTCACTGGCACAGGCGATGTCGCGGGTTTGCGCTATAACCGGTATCTACAACGCATTGGCGAGTACGACCATCGTTTCATTTTCGGACTCGATTGGCGCAACTACGACAACGAATGTTCGATTGGTACCTTAGGTGCGGCTGGATGCGGCAGTGCCGGCGTGAGTGTGGCCTCCTTGCCACTTAGCATCGGGTATACCGGCCAATTCGAAAACGCCAAGATGTCCTGGGGAACTTCAACCTCACTTGCGTACAACGTTGGCGGTAGCAGCCAGGAAGTCTTTGAAACGGCACGACCCGGCGCCAAAAAAGGTTACGCGATATTTCGCCTGTCGGCGTTCGGCTCGCGCGCACTGCCCGCGGGCTATGGCCTGCACGGCCGCATTGCCGGGCAATACAGCCCGGACGCGCTAATCTCTGGCGAGCAACATGGTTTGGGTGGTGCCACAAGCGTGCGTGGCTATCGCGAACGTGAGCTCGCTGGCGACAACGGCTTTCTCGTCAATCTCGAAGGCCTAGGGCCCGATCTCGGCAAGACGTTCAAACTCAAATCCGCCAGCCTGCGTCCATTGTTATTCATCGATTGCGGTTGGACAAAAAATCATGACGGAGTGCCTTGCCATGAAGCCGATTCGGCATGCTCGCTTTCTAGTGCGGGATTTGGCGCCCGTTTTGCCGTCAGTAAATGGCTATCCGGCCGCGTGGATGTAGGTCATGTCTTTGAAGACGGCAACCAGATATCGTCCGGCCGTACTCGCGGACACTTCTCTTTAAACTTAGTTTTCTGAAATTCTCTCAGAATGGTTGGAGATAAATAATGGCAACAGTATCCCTTCGAAAAAACTCTTTCAGTAATCGGAACTTGCGTCCAGTGCTTCGCGTCGGCGCCGCTCAATACCCGCGTCTAACCTTGCGTCCGCTAGTGGCAGCGCTAGCTGCGCTTGGTCTCGCCCAGCCCATTTACGCGCAGCAATTGCCACAAGGTCCAACGATCGTGAATGGAAGCGCGAGCATCGGCACCAATGGCTCGCAGATGACCATTACTAATAGTCCTAACGCTATCTTGAACTGGCAAAGTTTCTCTATTGGCGCCCAGAATGGCGTGCGTTTTCAGCAAGAGAATTCGGCGAGCCAAGTCCTTAATCGCGTCGCCGGTAACGACCCTTCACAGATTCTGGGTAGCTTGAGTAGTAACGGGCGCGTTTGGCTAATCAATCCTAATGGTGTGCTGTTCGGTCAAAACGCCCGCATCGACGTGGCGGGAATGGTTGCTTCGACTTTGGATATTGCTAACGCCGATTTTCTTGCGGGCCGCTATAACTTTGTTGCGGCCAATGGACCCAATCGCGGCGAGGTTATGAACAAGGGCGAGATTCGAACGACTTTTGGCGGGCGTGTTTGGTTGCTTGGTGAGCAAGTTAAAAATGAAGGGTTGGTCGAAACCCCAGGTGGGCAAATTGTCCTCGCAGCAGGCAAGAGTATCGAGCTAATCGATTCCGGCATGCCGAATGTCATTGTGCGCGTCACAGCACCGGAAAACGAAGCGATTAACCTCGGTACCTTAGTTGCAACGGGCGGCAGCGTCGATTTGCACGCCGGCATTGTTAATCAATCCGGCATCGTTCGCGCAACGGGCGTGACCACCGATGCCAACGGGCGCGTTTCCCTCAAAGCGATGACTGATGTCAGTTTCGCCGATGGAAGCAAGACACAGGCGGGTAATGTGAGCGTGGCGGCCGGTAACACACTAATCAACCGCGGCGAAGTTAGCGGAAAGGACATCAGCTTAAGCGGCAATCAAGTGCTGCAGCAAGGGGTAGTGAAAGCCCCGGGTGGCAATGTCACGTTGACTGCGCAAAAAGGTACTTATTTGGACGGCAGCGTTGACGTCTCCAACTCAGAAGGCAAGGGCGGTAACATTAAACTGACCACCGGCAAGCTGGAAGGCATGGCGGGTGGCATGCTTAACGCGGACGGCCAACAAGGCGGCCAAGTGCGAGTGGAAGGGCGTGGCATGATCGCGTTTTCATCAACACTTTCCGCAACCGGCAAAGACCAAGGCGG
>JANOLP010000097.1:0-9462 GCA_031419835.1 Pseudomonadota bacterium
GTTGTGCACGCGCTTGATAAATTGCTTGAGCATTTGCTCGGTCACGGTGAAATCGGCGATCACGCCATCTTTCATCGGTCGAATCACGGTGATGTTGCCCGGTGCACGGCCTAACATCTGCTTTGCCGCAAGGCCGACGTCTAGAATCATTTTCTTGCCGTTGGGACCGCCTCCTTGGCGAATCGCCACGACTGATGGCTCGTCGAGTACAATTCCTTTGCCGCGAACGTAAATGAGCGTATTCGCGGTGCCGAGATCAATAGCGAGATCCGTAGAGAAAAAACCACGTAAGAAACCGAACATCATTGGGCGCGCCTGGAAATTCTGATAAGTTATCGTTGGACGTTATGATACTCTAATGTCTTCAATGAATTACAGCGCTTAGGCACTATTTTTGAGCATTTTCTTATGAAATTGACCGGAGCAGACATTAAACGCATCGCGCGGCTTGCGCGGGTCGCCGTGACCGAAGCGGAAACGGACACGATCCGAAACGAAATGAGCGGCATTTTTCAGCTGATCGAAACGATGCAAGCCGTCGACACCCGCAATATCACGCCGATGTCGCACTCGCAAGATATGGTTCAGCGCTTGCGCGAGGACCGGATTACGGAGACTAACCAACGCGCGTTGTTCCAAAGCGTCGCCCCTGCGGTTGAGGCCGGCTTGTATTTAGTTCCGAAAGTTATCGAATAATCATTTCTCTTCCGACGACACGCTCTTAGCGCCCGTTGGATCATTGTTACCTACACCATGTTGAACCTCAGTTTGAAGCAACTCTCGGCGGCGCTGGCCAAACGAGAATTTTCCAGCGTCGAGTTGACGCAGTATTTCCTGACGCGTGCCGAGGCGCTGAACCCGACGCTGAATGCGTTCATCACGCTCGATCCCGATGCCAGCCTCGCGTTGGCTAAACAAGCGGATGTGCAACTGGCATCGGGCCAGGGTCAAGCATTGACGGGCATCCCCGTGGCACACAAGGACATTTTTTGCACCAAGGGTTGGCTCACCACCTGCGGTTCAAAGATGCTGCACAACTTCGTTTCGCCTTACGACGCCCATGTCATCGAACAATTCAACTATGCCGGCGCGGTGATTATCGGTAAGACCAATATGGACGAATTCGCGATGGGTTCGTCGAACGAAACCTCGTATTTTGGGCCGGTGAAAAATCCGTGGGATGTGATGGCCGTTCCCGGCGGCAGCTCGGGCGGTTCGGCGGCGACGGTCGCCGCGCGTCTGGCGCCGGTCGCAACCGGAACCGACACCGGCGGCTCGATCCGCCAGCCTGCTGCGCTGTGCGGCGTCACGGGCTTAAAGCCAACTTACGGCATTTGCTCGCGCTTTGGCATGATCGCGTTCGCCTCCAGCCTCGATCAAGCCGGGCCCATGGCGCGCAGCGCGGAAGATTGCGCGGTTTTGCTCAACAACATGGCCGGTTTTGATTCGCGCGACGCGACGAGTTTGGATCGCACTAAAGAAGATTACACGCGGGATCTTGATCAGCCGTTGGCGGGTCTTCGGATTGGCTTGCCCAAAGAATATTTTTCTGCAGGACTAAGCGCGGAAGTTGGCCAGGCGGTCGAAGCGGCATTAGCGGAATATCGAAAATTGGGTGCGGTGACGGTTGAAATATCGCTGCCGAAAACCGAACTTTCCGTCCCCGTTTATTACGTCCTCGCCCCCGCTGAAGCATCGAGCAATCTCGCTCGTTTTGATGGCGTACGTTACGGCTATCGCGCACCGGAATACGATGGCCTGACCGACATGTACGAAAAAACCCGCGCTCAAGGTTTTGGCGCCGAAGTTAAACGCCGCATTATGATCGGCACCTACGTGCTTTCCCACGGCTACTACGATGCTTATTATTTGCAAGCGCAAAAAATTCGCCGCATTATCGCCAACGATTTCAACGACGCATTTAAGCAATGCGATGTCATCATGGGGCCGACGTCGCCGTCGGTAGCGTTTGATCTTGGCGCGAAGAGCGGCGATCCGGTCGAAATGTATTTGAACGATATCTATACCATCGCGGTCAACCTAGCAGGATTGCCCGGGATGTCCATTCCATGCGGGTTTTCAGGCAATGGCCGCCCAGTCGGATTGCAGATTGTCGGCAATTATTTTGCCGAAGCAAAAATGCTCAACGTCGCCCATCAATACCAATTGGCAACCGATTGGCATCAGCGAATGCCTGAGTTAGCAAAAGGAGTGGCGTGATGAAGTGGGAAATCGTTATCGGGTTGGAAACCCACACGCAGCTCACGACACAGTCGAAAATGTTCTCGGGCGCATCGATCGCATTCGGCGCCGAACCCAATACACAGGCCTGCGTGGTCGATTTAGCATTGCCCGGCGTCTTGCCGGTGATCAACCGCGGCGCGGTAGATCGCGCAATCCAATTTGGCCTGGCGGTCGGTGGAACGATCGCGCCCCACTCAGTTTTCGCGCGTAAAAACTATTTCTATCCGGATCTGCCGAAGTCCTATCAGATCAGTCAATACGAGTTGCCGGTAGTTTCTGGCGGTTCATTAACGATTTCAACGCCGAATGGCGACAAGGTCATTCACCTTACCCGCGCGCATCTGGAAGAAGACGCCGGCAAATCCTTGCACGAAGCCTTTGACGGACTGACCGGCATCGATTTAAATCGCGCCGGTACACCCTTACTGGAAATCGTTACCGAACCGGAGTTACGGGGTTCGCAAGAAGCCATCGCCTACGCGAAACAATTGCATACGCTAGTGCGGTGGCTTGGCATTTGCGACGGCAATATGCAAGAAGGTTCATTCCGCTGTGACGCCAATGTGTCCGTGCGTCGCTTTGGCGAAACACAATTCGGCACGCGCTGCGAAATCAAAAATCTTAACTCGTTCCGTTTCATGGAGCGCGCCATCGAATATGAAGCGCGGCGCCAAATCGAGATCATCGAAGACGGCGGAAAAATTATCCAAGAAACCCGGCTGTACGATCCGGACAAAGACGAAACGCGCTCGATGCGCTCGAAAGAAGACGCGCAGGACTATCGTTATTTCCCTGATCCGGATTTATTGCCATTAGTCATTCACCAAGAGTGGATCGATGAAATCAAACGGGACATGCCGGAGTTGCCTGACGTGATGCGTCGGCGATTTACGTCAAAATATGCTTTATCAGCGAACGACGCAAACGCGTTGACTAGCGATCGCGACACCGCGGAGTATTTCGAGTCCCTTACTCGCGGATCGGGTGCCGACCCCAAGCTGTGTGCCAATTGGGTAATTGGAGATCTTGCCAGCGCATTGAACGAATCCGGCTTGGAAACTAATTCCAGCAAAGTCTCCAGCGGACAGCTTGCCGGTTTAATTCAGCGTATCGCCGATGGAACAATTTCCGGGAAGATCGGCAAAGAAGTCTTTTCAGCCATGTGGAATGATGGCGGCGAAGCCGATGCAATTATCGAGGCCAAGGGATTGAAACAGATTTCCGATAGCGGCGCGTTGGAAAAAATCCTCGATGAAATCGTCTCCAAGAATGCCGGCCAAGTTGCCGAATATCGCAGCGGTAAAGAAAAAGTATTTGGTTTTTTCGTGGGGCAAGCGATGAAGGCAACGGGCGGGAAAGCTAACCCGCAACAACTCAACGAATTATTGAAACGCAAACTCGCCGAGTAATTCGCCAGGGAAGCTCTGATTTATTCCGAGTTCTAAGTGAGACAAGGCCCGAGTGAAAAATATCGACGCAGCATATGTTTGATATGTCAGGAGATATTTTTTGCGAGCAACGCAGTATCGCGACGAAATCGGAATAAATCAGAGCTTCCCTAGTAATCTTTGCCGGTCTCGTAGCGAGTACGTTTAATACGAATACCTTCTTTGTCAAACGTGCCGTCGGAACGCAGCGGACAGATCGCCTTAACATTGGTGAACTCACCGGTTCTTTTTCGAACGCGAGTTTCAAGAATAAGATCCGCAGTTTGGCCATCGCGCTTGATTTCGGCAAAAACCGCATAAGCGCGCCCGCCCAAGGTTTCTTGCCAGTTTTCCAGACAAGATCGCGCGATTTCGCTTCGCACTTCGACCCAAGTCGGAATCTTGTCTTTTTCCGGGGAATCGCCCAAGCGCCGTCCCGCGCCGCCGGCCGCCGCAATTTCGCGGAAGCGTTGTTTGTCTAGAGAGAATTTCGTGACAACGGCGCCCTTGTCCGCATCCAGACGCTTGATAGACTGCTCCAGTTCGACGACCTCTTTTTTCTTTGCCGCAATATCTTTAACCATCCGCGTCGGCAACTTTTTCTTTTCACCTTCCTTGGTTGTACCTTGGTAAAACTCTAGCTCTTTCCCCTGATCGACAAGTTGTTGCTGAACGTATTTGATGCGCTCACGCGCCGCAAAAATCTTGCCGTCGAAGGGCTCCAGCGCCCGATCTCGGACCAAATCAATCTCTGTTTCGTTCGCGTAGGTTGCGAGCATTATTTCATCCAAGCGCTTTTGTTCTTTCGCCCTAATTTCTTCCTGTTTTAAACGCTGCACTTCATTTTCGCGCGCTTTGATTTCCGCCTCGGTCAGCGCACGGTCAGTTTTTTTTGTTACGATGCCACGCTTATCGATTCGGCTGTTGGCGCTTTTAGCATAGCCCGGCGGCAACGAATCGCTGTAGTGCGTAACGCCCTTTTCGTCGACCCACTTAAACGTTTCCGCGATCGCCGATCCAGCCAAAAACATCAGCAATAAAACCGACGCAGCGCGGCGAAAGAAATTGAAATTACTGGATGCCATAATGCTGGCGATAGGCCTTTACCGCTACGAGCTCTGCCTTAAAATTGGAATGCTCGCTCAGAAACGAAACAAGGTCCGTCAATCCGGCGACACTGATGACCGGGATTCCAAAATCGCGCTCAACTTCTTGAACCGCGGATAAGTCCGACGTCAAGCCGCGCTCCATGCGATCCAGTGCGATAACGACCGCTGCCGGTTGTGCGCCCTGATTACGAATAAGTTCGACGGACTCTCGAACCGACGTCCCTGCAGAGATAACGTCGTCGATGATTAACACCTTCCCTTTCAATGGCGCGCCGATGATAGTTCCTCCCTCGCCGTGATCTTTCGCCTCTTTGCGATTGAACGCATAAGGACGATTTTGATTGTGTTCTTGTGCGAGCGACATCGCTACACCACCGGCGAGCACAATGCCCTTATACGCCGGGCCGAACAGCATATCGAACGGTACGCCGGCGGCGATGATTGCCTGCGCGTAATAGCCACAAAGCTTGGAAAGCGACAGGCCGTCATTGAAAAGCCCTGCATTAAAAAAATAGGGCGAAAGGCGACCCGCCTTGGTCTTAAATTCCCCAAAGCGAATCACGCCTTGCGCAACCGTAAACGCGATAAACTCTTGTCGGAAATCGGTCATGCGATGTTAACGAAAGTTCACAGTGACAAAATAACATGTTCGCAAACGAAATTATATAAATTTTACAATAGTTTGTAATCTAAATTTCAACCAGCAGGAGGATAGTTGAGGGTTATATCATTAAATCTAAACGGGATTCGCTCCGCCGCAACAAAAGGGCTTTATCCGTGGTTGGCGCGGCAGAAAGCAGACATTGTCTGTTTGCAAGAGCTTAAGGCGCAGATTCCCGACCTCAGCCCCGAAATGTTGTCGCCCCAAGGGCTGTCGGGCGCATTTAATCCGGCCGAAAAAAAGGGCTATAGCGGCGTCGGACTGTATCTTCGCAGTTCGCCGAATAAAATTTGCGAGGGGCTGGGCTTACCAGCGATCGACGTTGAAGGCCGCTTCATTCGGGCCGATTTCGACAATCTCTCGGTGATTTCGCTGTATCTACCGTCCGGCTCAAGCGGCCCGGAACGACAAGCCGCAAAATTTTCGTTCATGGAAAATTTCCTGCCCAAACTCAAAGCATTGCGCAAAGAAAAACGCGAATTCATCATCTGCGGCGATTGGAATATTGCACACAAGGAAATCGACTTAAAAAATTGGCGCTCAAATCAAAAAAACTCCGGCTTCCTCCCCGAAGAACGCGCGTGGCTGACCAAGCTATTCGACGAGCTGGGCTGGATCGACGTGTTTCGTACGCTGAACCAACAGCCGGAACAATACACCTGGTGGTCAAACCGTGGCCAAGCACGGGCAAAAAATGTCGGTTGGCGCTTGGACTACCAAATCGCCACGCCGGGCATTGCCGCAAAAGCCAAGGCCGCATCAATCTATAAAGACGAACGCTTTTCTGATCACGCGCCGTTGATGATCGACTATGATTTTGAGTTGAAATAGCAAGCATCGCCAGAAGGCGCATGGATAGTGGCTCCCAGGCCATGCGCCGCCACGAGGCAATGGCCCAAGGGCCACCCCGGCAGCGTGTGGCTCGTGGCGTGTTGGTTTTAGAAATTATTTGAAGCCCCGATAGAGTTCAGAACGAACCCGGCCCTACATCAACAGCGCCCCATCATCTTGCATTTGCATATAATCGTATGCATAATATTGACTATGAATTTCACGTGGGACGAGGCAAAACGGCGAGCGAATATCGCCAAGCACGGACTCGATTTTGCGGATGCGGAAAAAGTGTTCGCCGGGCCGATGGTGTTGCTCGAAGACGATCGAACCGATTACGGCGAACAGCGCATGATTGGTATTGGATTTCTAGACTATCTGGTCGTGTTGATTGTTCCCGTGGAAACTGACGATACCGTCCGCATCATCTCTATGCGAAAGGCAGACAACGATGAAACGAATCTCTACTACGAAAACGTCGGCTACTTTTGACGACGACGCCCCCACGCTCACTCAAGCGCATTTCGATCGCGCCAAGTTTCGCGTGGGTAGCAAAAAGGTTAACCGGGCGACGTGGCAGTCCGCAGTTCGGGCGCGCATCGGTAAGCAACGTATCAGCATCATGCTGGACATGCCGATCGTCGAGCATTACAAAGCCGTGGCAGGCGAGCGCGGTTATCAGACGCTGATCAACGATACGTTACGACGCGCGGTCGAGGGTGAGCACTTTGTAGCGGATATGCGTTCGGTTATTCGTGAGGAATTGACGAGCCTGGCGCGTGCGAAAAAATAGTCCAATGCCTTGCGCGAGTTCCGCAAGTATTGCGACTATTTTTTTGCACTACGATAGCCCGGAAAAACGGATGCATACGAGCAATCCGACTTACGCCGCTTGCATCGCCAGAAGCCTCATGAATGCTGGCTCTCAGACCATGCCATGCCAGGAGGCACGCAGGATAAGGCTCGTGGCGCGGCACTCCAATCGATACCGCGCCGCGTTTGCAAAATCGCTATTTCAGCGAATACACGTCGTAGGAAACAACACCGGACTTCATATCAATCTCACCAAACTGAACAAATTGCTTTCGATTAAGCCATTCGTATTTCGGATGAGCCGTACTAATTTTTGATACGACCCAGATTTTTATGATCTGCGGCGATTTTCCTTCCATAAATTGCTTGTAGCCATCGGGGCCGAGATCGCAGGTTCCTTCGGCTTCGAGAATAAACAAAGCCCCGTCGTCCGTCTTGCCGGAAATATGGGCGTGATAAGTGCACACGCCGTCAGTGCGAACAATTGCGCGTGCGCTTCCGCCGGGAACAAATTCACCTCGAAGTTTATCGCCACGAAATTGGCCGGCAGGAACCTGAATATTGAATCGCAGGCCCTCCGCTGTAGGTCCAATAATTTCGGGCGGGGTCGATGTGTGGATGTACGACATGACCCATTCGGTTTCCGGTTTGAATCGCTTTTCGACTATTTTCAGCTCTTCTGCGATGCTCGTCGCGCCTAGTACGAGGCCGCTCAATACCAAACAAACTCTAAACAGTGATTGTTTCGCTTTCATTATTTCCTCCAGGATCAAAATGTGTCGGGTGCGTCGGAACGATCCATCGTGAATCACCGCGCTGACGAACATTAGCGTCACAACGGTTACGGTTAGGATACGGATTAAAAAAATGTAGCGATGGGTTGCGGATGTCTGGAATAGAATCGTAAAAACGTCAGCAATCAACTTAAGCTCTGCGGGGAGAAGCAAAATGGCACGCAAGTCCAGGTTACCGGCAAAAGTCAGCCCACCCAAACTTTCGGGAATATTGCCAAGAAAACGTCTCTTTAATCTGCTCGACGAAGGTCGCGAAAAATCCATCATTTGGGTTTCGGGGCAACCGGGCGCGGGAAAAACGGCGTTGGTCTCAAGCTATTTGGAAGCGAAGAAACTCCCGCATGCGTGGTTTCACATTGACGCCGGCGATGCTGACCCCGCTTCGTTCTTCCACTTTCTGCGAGGCATCGCCGCGCAGCAGTCGCGCAGTAAACAGCTCGACGCCTTGTTGCCCTTGCTTACACCGGAGTATCTTCCTGATCTCGCCGGGTTTGCACGGCGCTGGTTCCGCCAATTCTTTGAATTACTTCCAGCAAAATTCGTGTTGGTGTTCGACAACTATCAAGACGCAGGCCAAGACGCCGCCCTTCATTCATTGCTGCGGGACGCCGCAGACGAACTGCCCAGCAACTTGAATATTATTGTCATCAGTCGAATTGAGCCGCCCGCAGAATTTGCCCGTCTTGCGGCAAATCGTAAGATGGCGGCCGTTGACTGGAGCGACCTGCAATTGACGCTGGAGGAAACGGCAAAAATCGTGGACGAGGACCTCACCTTAGACGAAGCCACGATCAAGTCCCTCCAGGATGAAACACAGGGTTGGGCGGCAGGCGTGACGTTGATGTTGGAACGTATTCGCCGCACCGGGAAAGTCAATCTGATCGATCGCGGCGATTCGATGGAGACTGTCTTTAATTATTTCGCCGAACTTATTTTCAAGCAAAGTTCCGACGCCGAGCAACGCGCATTGGTGTGCTTGTCTTTACTCCCCGCAATGACCGCAGCGCAGGCCTGCGCGCTCACCGAAAACGCGGATGCCGGAAAACTATTGGAGGCACTTTTTCGGCGACGCATGTTCACGGATCGTCGAGAAGGCCCAGAATTTACCTATAACTTCCACCCACTCTATCGTGCGTTTTTGTTCAATCGGGCAAAATCCACGCTCGGCCAAGAAACACTGTGTCAGGCAAGGTGTAAGGCCGCCACAATATTGGAACAACTCGGCCAACGTGAAGATGCGTTTGCGTTATTTGTGTCGGCGGCCGACTGGGAGTCTAGTGTTCGTTGTCTAATGAATCACGCGTTACCGTTGCTCCAGCAAGGGCGTTGGCAAACCCTTGAATCTTGGTTTGCCGCCCTGCCGGAATCCGTCAGAGCCAGTTCACCTTGGTTGACCTACTGGCGTGGCGTCTGCCGCCTGGCGATTGATCCGAGCTATTCGAGAACACTTTTTGAGCAAGCGTATGAAGATTTCCTAACAGCCAATGACACTATCGGCCAAGCGCTGGCTGCATCGGGCGCGGCGAGCAGCATATTCTATGAATACGTCAACTTCGAGCCGGCAGATAAGTGGATTCCAATAC
>JANOLP010000098.1:0-5985 GCA_031419835.1 Pseudomonadota bacterium
TGATATTCTGTTACACAGAATATGTAAAGGAGAAATGACAGATTCAATGAAACAGCGTCACGAGCCTTACCGAAAACCAAGACGCCATTGGTAACTTCAGCACCAAACCGGACACGCACATTGAGCTATGCCGAGGCTTTGCTTAACCTTTCCATGAACCCCATGCCAGTCATTGCGAGCGAACGCGAAGCAATCTCGCGCGTAGCGCGCTCTAGCGTCGTCAAATCGAGATCGCCACGTCGCCCTTCAGGCTCCTCGCGATGACAAGATTGGGCCTTTGTTATCGCACTGGGTCGTGCTACGCCGCAGACCTTCAGCCGTCCGTTCTCCAATAATATCCCGTTCATGGTCCGAGGGCAGTATCGGCAGCGCCGATACAGGCAGCTCGCAATGACAAATTGGTGGGAAATCTCGGACAACGCACTCCCTCCCCTTCAAGGGGGGCGGGGTAGCCCTAGGCTAGCCGCTGGCCTAGGGCCATGGGGATGGGTTCCGCCAGTGCGAATTTACGCAGACTGAACCTGAATCCCCGCAATCAACCAAGCGCCATTTTTATCGCTGGTATCTTTCGTCACATGCCAAACTTCGTCGAACGGTTCGGCGCCGGCATTTTCATCTTCGCGGATGAGGCCGGTGAAGCGCACGCTGGCGATCTCTTTATCGCCTTCGGTGACGACTTCAAGTAATTCGGCATCTAGCTTCAACACTTCAACGCGCTGCTTTGCCTCACCACGTTCCTGAATCTGTATCGCGATTTCCGCGTACAACTCGGGCGAGGTGTAATCGCGAATGTCAGTCAGATCGCCCGCGTCATTCGCTGCCTGCAAGCGATGAAACGATACTTTCGCTTGGCGCACGAAGCCATCAACATTAAATCCGGCCGGATAACGCTGCGGCATCAACACTTGTCCGCCGGCCGATTGGAACGTGCCCATGTTGTCCGTAGGCTCGACGCGATTATCGCCCGTTGCGCTGGGCGTGCGGGCGTATTGCATGCCTTGCGCCTGCGGCTGGTTGCGCTTCTGCCACGCGTTCATCAAAAATCGAATCACCATAAACGCCAGCACGACCATGAGAATGTTTCCGAGCAAACCGGCCATCGCGCTGCCGCCGAACATCGACATCATCAACGCGCCCAGGCCGAAACCCATCAACGGGCCGAGCCAGCGCGACATGCCGCCAGCCGCCGGTGCGCCAGCTTGAGCTTGTCGCTGCGGTTGCTGTGCCATGGTTCCTTGTTGCGACGGCGGTGGCGTTGAGCGTTGCATACCGGTCGAGCGTCCGCCGCCAAAGCGCCGTCCTGCTTCGGAGTCGAGCGGCGTCAACAACGTCGCCGTGAATAACAACACTGTCAAAACCGCAAATAACCTAGCCATATTCAACTCCTACAAAATTCGAAAATTGCAACGCTACCATTGTACAACGAAGGGCGACTTGCCATCAGTACCATATCATTGGGGCGACGGTTAATGATTTAAAGACATGTGCCAATACTAATTGTCCGAGGCGTGTCGCCGGGATAGCCGAAGCACTTGATTCGAGGCACAATGATCTCTTGAAATGGGGGTGGAACCGCCAATGAAAACAGAAGAATTGCGAGCGCTGCAGGCGCCGCTAAAGGACGGATATAAAAATTCGCCGCAAACAGCGCAGATTACCCTTAAGGCGCAGGGGCGATTGGGTGAAGGCATTACTTGCAATGTTGAAACCGGCAGGGCACTTGCGGCGGCAGGTTTGCACCCTGCCACCGGCGGCGATGGGCTCGCGCTGTGCTCCGGCGATATGTTGCTTGAGGCATTGGTCGCGTGCGCCGGCGTCACCGTGCGCGCAGTGTCGACTGCATTGGGCATCGAATTGCGCGATGGCGTGGTGACAGCGGAAGGCGATTTGGATTTTCGTGGCACGTTAGGCGTGGCGAAAGATGCGCCGGTTGGCTTCAAAAATATTCGGCTTCGCTTCACGCTCGACACTGACGCGGATGAAGCGCAGCTCGAAACCTTACTGAAGCTGACCGAGCGTTATTGCGTCGTTTTCCAAACGCTCAATCAAAAGCCGGAACTTTCCGTTGCCCATGAAGTAACGCGGAACGCTTAAGGTGCGGCGATGCGGATTTTTCGCGCGATGTGGTTTTCGCGCAAAAACGCGGAACGACCGAACAACTTTTCGCGTAGCGTGCCTTCCGTATAACTTTGGCGGTAGCGCCCGCGCTTCTGCAATTCCGGCACGATGAGTTCCACGACATCGCTAAACGTTTCCGGCATCACCGCGAATGCCAAATTGAAGCCGTCGATGCCGGTTTCGTCCATCCACGCTTCGAGTTGATCGGCCACCTGCGCGGGCGAGCCGACAACTACCGGTCCGCGCCCACCTAAACCGATAAACTTTGCCGCTTCGCGCACCGTCCATTTGCAGCTCGGATCGGCTTTGGAGAATGACGCTAGCGCTGTGCGGCCCGCGTCGTTTTCGATGTATTCGATCGTCGCATCGGGATCGATTTTGCTGAAGTCCACGCCGGTCCATCCGGAGAACAACACCAGCGCGGCTTCGGTGTCGATGTGTTTAAGATACTCCGCATATTTCGCTTGCGCTTCCGCGTTCGTCGCGGCGGTGACGATCAGCATTTGCCCGTAAATCAGCGCGTCGCTTGCATCTCGACCCGCGGTTACCAGCGCCGCACGCTGCTCGTCGACCGATCGTTTCAAAATCACTTTGCTCGGCGCGCTCATGAAGACACATTCCGCATGGCGCGCAGCGAACGATTGGCCGCGCGACGATGTTCCCGCTTGATACAGTACTGGGGTACGCTGCGGCGAAGGCTCGCACAGATGAATGCCGGGGACATTAAAGTTTTCGCCCGCGTGCGCGATCGGGTGAACCTTTGTCGGATCGGTAAACATGCCGCTACTTTTGTTGCGAATCACCGCGTCATCTTCCCAGCATTGCTCCCAGAGCTTGTAAACAACATCCAGATATTCGTCGGCGAGATCGTAGCGTTCGTCGTGTGCGATCTGCTTGGGCATGCCGAGGTTTCGCGCGGCGCTGTCGAGATAGCCCGTTACAATGTTCCAGCCGACCCTTCCGCCGGTGAGGTGATCGAGCGTCGACATACGGCGCGCGAACGGATAGGGGTGTTCGTAGGTCAGCGAAAACGTTACGCCAAAGCCAAGATGCTTGGTGACCGCAGCCATCGCAGGCACAACCAACAGCGGATCGTTTGCCGGCACCTGAATGGCGTGTCGCAGCGCGGTGTCCGGTGTGCCGCCATAGACATCATAAATGCCGAGCACGTCGGCGATAAACACGCCGTCAAATAGACCGCGCTCGAGCAAAGTTGCAAGAGCCGTCCAGTGTTCGAGCTTACGATAGTCGGATGAGCGGTCGCGCGGATGTGTCCACAGGCCGGGCGATTGATGGCCAACCGTATTCATCGTAAACGCGTTGAAGCGAATCGGTTTATACATAGAGGGAGAATTGTGTTTTGCAGTTACTATACCAGTGGCACAGAACATTCGCAGCTTGTTCGGTTTGTCCGAGTAAAATTTCATCTCGCGGTCGAAAGCCTTGCGAAAAAATCAAATCCGCGTATCAACTCAACTATTGGAGATCCGTAGGTAAGTGACGGCGGCCCCTCTCCCCAAGGGGCGAGGGGAACCAACTCCCTTCTCCCTTTGGGACAAGGGTGGGGATGAGGGCCGGTACTGTTGCGACAAAAAACGGTTACTTATTTTTGCGGGATTCAATAGAAATCGAAAAGGAGAGCCACCATGAGCGCCGCAACCGAAATCCGCTGGCCCGAGCACTATCATCCGCGCAACACGGCGGTGCATGTGCGCAACGAAATCGACATCGCGGCCGCGCCGGAAGTTGTCTGGGCGTGGCTGATCCGCGCCGAACACTGGCCAAGCTGGTACGTCAATTCCGCCAATGTGAGATTCACAACCGGCGCGCCCCCAGACCTCGCGCTTGGCACACGCTTCAAGTGGAAAACCTTCGGTGTCGGCATCGATTCGACGGTGCAAGAATTCGCGCCGAATGAACGCATCGCATGGAACGGCAATTCCTTCGGCATCGACGTCTATCACGCTTGGTTGATCGTGAAAACCGCAAGCGGCTGCAAAGTCATCACCGAAGAAAGCCAGCATGGATTTATGTCGCGTTTGAGTGCGTTGGTGTTTCCCAAGCGCATGTGGAAATTTCATAAGATTTGGTTGGAGGGGTTGCGGGATAACGCTATGACAGGTATTCCGCGCTGATGCCCACTATTTTTTCTCATACGGTAATTCCAATTGCGATAGCGCTAGGTGCGCGGCGTATTTCCCGTCGGCTTCTTTTCACCGGAATGGCGGCCTCGATTGCGCCGGATCTTGATGTCGCCGCGTTTCGATTCGGCATCGCCTATTCCCATGAATTCGGCCATCGCGGGTTTAGTCACTCGCTTGTTTTCGCGCTGATGCTGGCGATTTTTGCTGCACTGTTTGCGCCCGAACTTCGCACAAAAAGAATGACAGCATTTATTTTTATTTTCGTCGCGACCGCATCGCACGGCTTGCTCGATATGTTCACCAATGGCGGTTTGGGCGTTGCGCTGTTCTGGCCGTTTACCGACGCGCGTTATTTTTTTCCATTGCGGATGATTGATGTTTCGCCGATTGGATTGCGTGGATTTTTGGGACAAGCGGGCATTCGGGCGCTTAAGTCGGAGTTGTTGTGGATCTGGCTTCCCGCGCTGATTTTGGGCGTTGCCGTTTATCTTCGTAGGCGGCACAGTCGATGAACTGAAGAATGAAGATGCTCCGAGAGGCCCATGGATACTGGCTCACAGGGCATGCATCGCCGCGAGGTAAGCGCTGCGCGGCTCCTGGCAAGGGATTAGAAGATCGGCGCGACTAACCCGGGCTGAAACTATTTTATGCTAGCATCAGTCCAATGAACTGAAGACCGACATGTCAATCTACTTGCAAAAATGGATCGCGATTGTTGCGCTGGCGCTGATGTCGGCGGTGCTCATGTCGAACGTCTGCGCGACATCTTTTGATTTGGCGAAGCTTAGCCCCATGCAATCGACGGCGGTCGATGCCGACTCGTCGCCGTGCGAAAACGGACCGTGTCCCGATGCGAATTTGAGTGATCTAGCGCACGTCGTATTTGTCACTCATTCCCCAATTGCGGTTGATCTAGAACACGACACCGATCACGTTGCCGCGGCGTTGCCAATTTCCATTCCCGCCGAACCACGCCCCCCTCTCAAGCCCCCTGTAGTTTAAGTCCCCGAGCAAGCGCCACTAGCGCGTACGCGCTAGCAGATTCATTTTTTTGGGGCAACAACGATGAAACGAATACGACAGATCATGATGGTCAGCGGGCTGCTGGCGTTTGCCAATAGCCACGCCGGCCCGATGGGTTTTGAAGGCAGTTGGATGGCGATGGGCGATCTCGGCCCGAGCTGGCGCGACACCTGGGTGAACTATGCGCTCACGCCGCGCGATGCCGTCGGCGGCGGTTATCTTTACATGCGCTCGGACGACAAATCGAAAAACCGCGAGCTGGTCGAAGCGACGTACACGCGTTTAGTGAAGCGCTGGAATATGCCGAGCGCGCAGGCCAATGTCTGGTTCGTCGGCGGCTTGGGCGCAATGCGCGGCAACGATTTCGATGGCGCGAAATTCGCCTACTCGCCGGGCATTCAAGCGGACTATGAAACCGCGCGCATTCATTTTGGCGGCGCGGCGCGCATGTTTCGCGCAAGCGGTATCAATCACGATTTTGTTTCGGCACGCGGCGGATTTTCTTTTTACGAAGCCGAGTACGAAGACACGCAGCCGTGGTTGATTTTGGATGCACGCCACATGCGCGGTCTGTCGGACAAAGTGGAAATCACACCGATGCTGCGCCTGGTGAACAAACGTTTTTTTATCGAAGGTGGCGTTAGCAACAATCGAGATGTGCGCTTTAATTTCATGTATATCTTTTAAGGAACGATCATGA
>JANOLP010000099.1:0-26739 GCA_031419835.1 Pseudomonadota bacterium
TGCAAGCTCGACCAGATGGTTGTCTGCCTCATCCGGCAGATTGGGTCGCCACAAGTAATAAACGCGCGTCTATTCGCAACTGGCAAACAATACGTCGAGCAATTCGTCTCGCTCACCTCGGCTCAGCTTGCGGTTTTTAAATAAGTCGTCGCAGCCGAAAACATCCTCGTATTCGTTAAACAGCGCATTCCCCATTCAGGGCCACACATTGCCCCTTCAGGCAAGCTGCAACGACGGCATTTGCTGTTCCTGTGCCAAGGCCGGGCGCCAAGCAACACATTAGTATCAACAGCGATTCTCATTATAGATTGGTAGCACTTCTGCCGCCCTATTTAAAGTCGCGTCATCTCGAACGGCAGCAATTTACGAGCTTGTTGGACACGAAGATCCGCTTCGAGAAAACTTACAACCCTGCCGTGAATGGCGGCAACCGCTGCGGACAGTACGCCGCCATGGCGCGTGCATTTGGAATGCACGCCGAACGTGTCGAACGCGCCGAGTATCTCTCGAGCGCGATAGCGCGCGCTGGCCAATCGACCTGCATTGCTCGATGTAGTGGTGACGACTGAAGCGCGTTCTTACGATGCAAAGACAGGATTAGCTTGGGTGCCGGATTTGCAACCGCTTGCTGCGTGGGACAATTTGGAGCGTAAGTGGCGAGAGAAGGGCGATTGACTATTTTTCTGACGTTAGCGCTAAATATTGAGCGACATAGTCAATGATTTTTCGCGGCAGAATTTCCAATTGACCGGGAAATGGGCCGGACACGAAACCGCAATGACCACCGTCTTCACTGAAATCAAAGCTGACGTGAGCGGAAACATCGTTGGCGGTCGGTAATATCTCTACCGGCGTGAATGGGTCGTTGCGAGCATGAATCAAGCGTGTGGGAACTTGAATATGGCGCAACGCCGGCTTGCTGCTGGCGCGCGACCAATAGTCGTCGACATCTCTGAACCCATGTAATGGCGCGGTAACGGCGTCGTCGAATTCGCGCATGTTACGCGCCTGTTCCATCGCAGTTGCGTCGAAGATGGCCGGAAATATTTTTAGCTTGAGTCGCGCGTTTTGTTTCAGTGTGCGCAGAAAATTCCAGGTATAAATTCGATTCACGCCTCGCGCCAAATGATCGCCGGTCGCTGCGAGTTCGTAGGGAACCGAGATCGCAATGATGGCCGTCAAGATTTCGGCGGCGCGTGCGCCCGATTCGCCCGCCCATTTAAGCAATGCGTTGCCGCCCAGCGATACGCCGACGGCGAATAGCGGCGCGGTTCCGGCGATGCTGCGAATTCGCTGCAGCATCCATTCGATTTCCGTCGTGTCGCCGGAATGGTAGGCGCGCGGCAAGCGGTTTGCTAGGCCGCCGCAACCACGAAAATGTGGGACGACCCCGCGCCAATTGCGGCGCTGAATTTCGCCCATGAGACTACGCGCATAGTGGCTCTGGGCGCCGCCCTCCAGGCCATGAAATAACACGACCAGTGGCGCATCGGCGGGCCCGGCCACTTGATCGACCGCGACAACATCGCCATCGGGCGTATCCCAAATGTCGCGTTGAAATTGAACGTTTGCTTGCGGCGCGCACAGCGCGCTGTAGAGCGTTTGCAGATGGCCGCCGGGTAACCACCACGGCGCGCGGTAGCTTTCGGGCGATTCTCTGGCCACGATGAAGATGCCCGACTAAGTTAAATTGCTATGGGCGGACGGGTGTGAATTTGAAGCTCGCACCGGTGCGAATGTAAAACAGCGCACCGCTTGGCGAGGTAAGGTCACCGTGGGGAATGCCGCGTCGCGCTAAATGAAAATCACCGGCGTGAACTGCTTCGCTGCCGATGCGCAATTCGCCCTCGATCACGACGCACTCCTCGTCGGTGCCGTGTTCGTGTGCGGGCAGTCGCGCGCCGGGCTGAAAGCGGAACAACACAGCCTTGCCGTCTTCCGATTCGAACAGCGATTTCATTTTGATCAATGGCATCACATCAATCCAGCCTTCGTTGCTCAAATGTACGGTCAGATGCGATTGTGTAGTCGAGACTTTTTGCGTCGCGATACGCTTCAAAATGCGTTCGCGCATCGCGGCCCGTTTGGCGGGCGTCGGCTCAATCGGCGCAATTGCGCGCACTAAAGATTCCATCAAGTCGGAATCGAATTCGCTTTCGTTAGTCGTTTTCATTTTCTTCAATTGTAAATTTTATCGCCCAATTGTTCGCGCATTTTATCCAAGGCTTTGCGAACATGAGATTTTACGGTACCCAATGGTAGAGCAGTGTGTTCGGCAATTTCTTGATGGGTTAAACCTCGAAAAAATGCTAGCACCACCAATTGGCGCTGGATCGGCATCAACTGTTCCAGCGCCGCGTACAGTCGAGTATCGCGTTCCAGCGTCAGCAGTAGGTCTACCGGATCCGCACGCTCATCGCCGGGCTCCTGGACCAAGGTTTCCGGTTCCGGATGGGCAATGGCCTTGTCGTCGCGGCGCAAAAAATCCAACGCGCGGCTGCGGCAAATGGTCAGTAACCAAGTTAGCGGCCGACCACGCGATGCGTCGTAGCGACTGGCCTGCTGCCAAACCTGCATATAGACGTCTTCAACGACTTCTTCTGCTGCTTCGCGTTGTCGCACAATACGTAGTGCCAAACCGTAAACACGGCTTACGGTCGCATCGTAAAACGCGCCAAGCGCCTGTTCATCGCCCGTGGCAATGCGGGCAAGCCATTGTGCGTACTCAAAGTCGGGCTCTGGCACCGTCGTCCCTCGAACCGGCGCGGTCAGTGTATCGCTTGTTTTCATGCCCAAAAGTATAACAAATTGAGCGGGAAAATCGGCCTGGGCAGGATTCATTTTCTTATTACGCAAGAAACTAAATTTTGGATGCGCCGCATCCAAAAACAAAACGGGTTCGTATACATGGAGGTAGTTCCCGTTAATTTAACCCTAGGAGAATTTTTGTGAAAATGAAATCCCGTGGACTGTTGTCTGCCGCAATGTTGGCGATCGCACTTAGTGGTTGTTCAAGTATGTCTCACCAAGAAACGGCACCGATGGCGGCCAAGCAGGCGAGTCTTTATGATCGTTTAGGCGGCAAAGGCGCGATCACCGCTGTGGTTGACGACTTCGTCGGCAATGTCGCCGGTGACGAGCGCATTAACGGTCGCTTTGGCAATACGGACATTCCGAAATTAAAGCGCAATCTAGTGGACCAAGTTTGCGCTGCCACAGGAGGCCCATGCACCTATACCGGCAAAGATATGAAAGCCGCCCACACCGGCATGCGCATTCAGGACGCGGAGTTTGGCGCGTTGGTCGAGGACTTAATCAAGTCGCTGAACAAATTTAAAGTCGGCAAGAAAGAGCAGGACGAATTGCTTGGCGCATTGGGCGGGATGAAGAAAGATATCGTCAATCAGTAGTGCTTCGGCAGAATCTGCGGCGGGTCTCGAATCGAAATACCGTCAGCGCATTCTGCCGGTTCGCCGCGTCTGAGCGGGCCGTGCGGTAGTGGGCGATTTAAACGCTTCGGTTACCGACATCACTTTCCCGCAATCCTTTGCGTTGTAACCCGGCAATTGGTTCACACGAGTAGCAAATGCACCGCCTTGCATAATCGCGAGCACTTGTGCGACCGACTTTAGTTTTAGCCTTTCGGTGCCGCAAACTAAGAAATAACGCTCTGTGACGACGGGAATGAAATCCAAACCGAAGCGACGTGCGCCAGTTTCGATACCGAAGCCGGCGTCGGCCATACCGCTGGCAACGTGGGCCGCGATGGCGGCGTGAGTGTATTCGCTGACCTCATAACCATGTATGGCGTGGCTATCAATGCCATCTCGCTTCAACAGCAAATCCAACAACAATCGCGTACCCGAGCCCGGTTGGCGATTGATGAAGCGTACGTCCTCTCGGCATAAGTCGCTTAACGCAGACAGGCCTTTGGGGTTTTTCGGCGGCAACATGAGGCCTTGCTGTCGCGTGGCTAAGTTAATCAGCTTAAGTCCCGGTGCCTGCAACCACGCTGCATATTGTTTCAAAGCCGCGGCCTGCAAATTGCCGATGGGCACATGAAACCCCGCTATGTCGCATTCGTTTTGCCCGAGCGAAGCGAGTGCCTCTTGGCTTCCAACGTATTTGAGTTCCACCGGAATGGCTTGTTCGACCAGTGTTTCGCGCAACGCTTCGACGGCGAAACCGTGGCTGGCGTGCATACGCAGTATGCCTGTTGTGTGCGATAGCACGCGCTCAAGTTCGACCTCTAATTCGGACGCAAGTGTGTCCAGTAGCGGCGAAAGTCGAGCGTTAATGCGTTTGTTCGCCCAAAGCAATTTCTCGCCTAGCGCAGTCAGTGTTGCGCCGCGACCGCGCTTTAACTCGGCAACCGGCGATTGAAACATGCGAGTCGCCTCTTGCATCACACCCCAGCCGTGACGATAGGACACACCGATATGTCGGCAAGCTGCAGCAAGGTTGCCGAGTTCGTTAATCGACTCGCATAACTTCAGTAAATCGGGTAACGGCTTCGGCAGCTCGCCGGGCCGCTCCAACTCCCATTGCGGGTTAATTCGCACCTTATACATTATGCAAATAATATCATATTGCGATGACGTGATTCTAATGCTAGTTTACGCTTACCCTCTAACCTAATCGAGTAAATATGTAATATTTTACATATTACTTCGTAAATAACCTGTGGATACATCCAAGTCAATTTCTGCTGATGAATTAAGGACACCTTGCGTCGACCTGCTGACTCAGCCGGGACCCTTGTTACTGATTTTGCATCGCGTCCAGGAAAAACTCGGTTTTGTTCCGCCGAGTTTGGTTCCAATAATCGCGAAGGAATTAAATTTGTCGCGCGCGGAGGTTCACGGCGTGGTGAGCTTTTACCATGATTTTCGCGATCATAAACCCGGTAAGCATGTGGTTAAAGTTTGTCAGGCCGAAGCGTGCCAGGCCATGGGCGCGGAACGACTTACCGAACACATTCAATCCAGGCTGGGCATCGATTTACATTCCACCGACAAGAACGACAACTTTACTCTCGAGCCAACCTACTGCTTGGGGAATTGCGCGCTTTCGCCTGCAATCATGTTCAACGGTGCGCTGTTTGGTCGAGTGACACCGCTGCGTTTCGATCAACTTGCGCAAGAACCGGCGGAAATCGAATGACGACAACTATTTTCGTACCGCGTGATTCGGCGGCGTTGTCCGTGGGTGCCGATCAAGTTGCGGCAGCCTTCGTGACTGAAGCCGCGCGGTTGGGCAAAGAGATCAAAATCGTGCGCAATGGCTCGCGCGGATTGTTTTGGCTGGAACCGATGATCGAGGTCGCGATGCCAAAAGGCCGAATTGCCTACGGCCCGATTACGCCGGATGACGTAGCAAGCTTGTTTGTCGCGAATTTTTTGAACGGCGGTGCCCATCCTTTATGCCGTGGATTCACCGAAGAAATTCCGTATCTCAAAAAACAAGAACGGCTAACCTTCGCGGGTGGGAATTACTGACCCGCTGTCGCTGGATGACTTTCTTGCCCATGATGGTTACCGCGGTCTAAAGAACGCCCTCAAAATGGACGGTGCGGCCGTGGTCGACGCCGTTACGAATTCAGGTCTGCGCGGTCGTGGTGGTGCGGCATTCCCGACCGGCGTTAAATGGAAAACGGTGCTCAACATCCAGGGAACCCAGAAGTACGTCGTGTGTAACGCCGACGAAGGTGACTCTGGCACTTTTTCCGATCGCATGATCATGGAAGGAGATCCGTTTGTGCTGATCGAAGGCATGACCATCGCCGGCATCGTCACCGGCGCGACCAAAGGATACATCTACCTGCGTTCGGAATACCCCTACGCCTACCAAGTGTTGAACGACGCTATCGCCACGGCCAACGCGAAAGGCTATCTGGGCGAAAACGTACTCGGCAGTGGCGAAGCATTTCATTTGGAAGTCCGGCTCGGTGCGGGCGCGTATATTTGCGGTGAAGAAACCGCCATGTTGGAAAGCCTGGAAGGTAAACGCGGCATCGTGCGCTTCAAATCGCCGATTCCTGCGATCAAAGGCTTGTTCGGCAAACCGACTGTCATCAACAACGTGATCTCGTTTGCGTCGGTTCCTGTCATTCTCGACAAAGGCGCGGACTTCTACAAAAATTTCGCTATGGGCCGCTCACGTGGCACGTTGCCGTTTCAGCTAACGGGCAACATCAAGCACGGCGGATTAGTGGAAAAAGCTTTTGGTTTGACGTTGCGCGAATTGCTTTACGACTACGGCGGCGGCGCTGCGAGTGGGCGGCCGATACGCGCGGTGCAAGTCGGCGGCCCGCTTGGCGCGTATTTGCCGGAATCGCAATTCGATGTTCCGCTCGACTATGAAGCCTACGTGACGATTTCTGCGATGATCGGCCACGGTGGTGTAGTCGTGTTCGACGATACCGTGGACATGGCGAAAATGGCGCGTTACGCGATGGAATTCTGCGCCATTGAATCCTGTGGCAAATGCACGCCGTGTCGCATCGGCTCTACACGCGGCGTGGAAGTGGTCGACAAAATTATCGCCGATCAAAACCGACCGGCAAATATCCAAGTGTTGCGAGACCTGTGCGACACGATGATCAATGGCTCCTTGTGCGCCCTGGGCGGCATGGCGCCATTCCCAGTTTTGAGTGCGCTAAATCATTTCCCCGAAGACTTCGGCATCGCGAAACAAAGCATCGCGGCGTGACCGCGTCAGCAAAATAATTTAGGAGATCGAGATGTTATCCAAATTCGACGTAGACCACGGCACCCCGGAACGCGACACCGCGAAATCAGTGACTTTGCAAATCGACGGCATGACGGTCACCGTACCGGCGGGCACATCGCTTATGCGTGCGGCGTCGGGCGCAGGCGTGAAAGTGCCCAAATTGTGCGCGACGGACAGCATCGAGCCGTTTGGCTCCTGCCGCCTATGCTTGGTCGAGATCGACGGCCGCAAAGGTTATCCGGCGTCCTGTACCACCAATTGCGAAGACGGCATGGTGGTGCGTACCCAATCGAGCAAGCTCGCGGACATTCGCCGCGGCGTGATGGAACTTTATATATCCGATCATCCGCTCGACTGTCTGACCTGTTCCGCCAACGGCAACTGTGAGTTGCAGGACATGGCGGGCGTGGTCGGCTTGCGCGAAGTGCGTTACGGCTACGAGGGCAAGAATCACATCAAAGAAACTAAGGACGAGTCGAATCCCTATTTCACCTACGATCCGAGCAAGTGTATTGTCTGCAGCCGTTGTGTGCGTGCTTGCGAAGAGACGCAGGGCACGTTTGCGTTGACGATCGGCGCTCGCGGTTTTGAGTCGCGCGTGGTGGCGGGGTTGCAAGAGACTTTTCTCGATTCCGAATGCCTGTCCTGCGGCGCGTGCATTCAAGCTTGCCCGACGGCGACCTTGTCGGAAAAATCCATCATCGAAATGGGCCAACCCGATCACAGCACGGTCACAACCTGCGCCTATTGCGGCGTAGGCTGCTCGTTCCGCGCCGAGATGCAAGGCAATCGCGTGGTTCGCATGGCGCCGAATAAAGACGGTCACGCGAATCATGGCCATGCCTGCGTGAAAGGTCGCTTCGCCTGGGGCTATGCGACCCATGCTGATCGCATCAAGACGCCGATGATCCGCGAAAATATTTCCGATCCGTGGCGCGAAGTGTCATGGGATGAAGCGATTGGCTTTGCAGCGAATAAATTTAAGGACATTCAAGCGAAATACGGCAAAGAGTCCGTCGGCGGAATCACGTCGTCCCGCTGTTCCAATGAAGAAACTTATTTGTTACAAAAATTTGTCCGCGCCGTGTTTGGTAACAACAACGTCGACACCTGCGCGCGTGTGTGCCATTCGCCTACCGGTTATGGATTGAGGACTACGCTCGGCGAATCGGCCGGAACCCAGGATTTCGATTCGGTGCGGCATAGCGATGTGATCGTTGTCATTGGCGCGAATCCAACAGACGGCCACCCGGTATTCGCCTCGCAGATGAAAAAACGGCTGCGAGAAGGCGCAAAATTGATCGTCGTCGATCCGCGCACGATCGACTTAGTTCGTACGCCCCACGTAGAAGCCGATTACCATCTGCAATTGCGTCCCGGCACCAACGTTGCCGTCATCAACGCGCTCGCCCATGTCATCGTCACCGAGGGGTTGGTGAACGAAGCCTTTGTCAAAGCCCGTTGCGAAATAGCTGAGTTTGAGAAATGGCGCGAGTTTGTGTCCCGCGAGTACAACTCGCCGGCAGCGATGGAACCCGTTACCGGCGTGCCTGCAGACATCGTTCGCGGTGCGGCACGCCTATTCGCCACCGGCGGCAATGGCGCTATCTATTATGGTCTTGGCGTAACCGAACATAGTCAAGGTTCCACCATGGTCATGGGCATCGCGAACCTTGCGATGGCCACCGGCAACATTGGCCGCGTCGGCGTAGGTGTCAATCCGCTGCGTGGCCAGAATAATGTACAAGGTGCTTGCGACATGGGCTCCTTCCCGCATGAGTTGCCGGGTTATCGCCACATCTCAGATTCAGCAACCCGTACGTTATTCGAAAACGAATGGGGCGTGAAATTGCTCGACGAACCTGGTCTGCGTATTCCTAACATGTTCGAAGCGGCACTGGACGGAAGCTTTAAAGGCCTCTACGTGCAAGGCGAAGACATCGTACAGTCCGACCCGAACACGCAGCACGTTACGGCGGCGATGAAGAATCTCGAATGCCTGGTGGTCCAAGATTTATTCTTAAACGAGACAGCCAAGTTCGCTCACGTGTTCCTGCCGGGTTCTTCGTTCTTGGAGAAAAACGGCACCTTTACCAATGCCGAACGACGCATTTCCCCGGTGCGTAAAGTCATGCCTGCTTTAGCGGGAAAAGAAGATTGGGAGGTCACCGTTGCGTTGTCCAACGCCATGGGTTATTCGATGGACTACAAACACCCGTCGCAGATCATGGATGAGATTGCGCGCTTGACGCCGACCTTCACCGGTGTTTCTTACGCGAAACTCGACAAGCTCGGCAGCATTCAATGGCCTTGCAATGCCGCGCATCCGGAAGGTACGCCGACCATGCATATCGACGAGTTCGTTCGCGGCAAGGGAAAATTTGTCGTCACCGAATACGTTCCGACCGACGAAAAAGTCACGCGCAAATTCCCGCTGATATTGACGACCGGCCGCATCTTGTCGCAATACAATGTCGGCGCGCAAACGCGGCGCACCGAGAACAACACATGGCATCACGAGGATCGCATCGAAGTGCATCCCCATGATGCGGAAGAGCGTGGCATCAAAGAAGATGATTGGGTCGGCATTTCCAGCCGTGCCGGTGAAACCGTACTTCGAGCACGCATTACCACGCGCGTCCAACCGGGCATTGTTTACACAACATTTCATTTTCCGGAGTCCGGTGCGAATGTGATCACGACGGACAATTCCGATTGGGCGACAAACTGCCCCGAGTATAAGGTAACAGCAGTACAAGTAACTCGCGTGTCGCAGCCGTCCGAATGGCAGCGCAACTATCGCAAATTCTCAGAGGAGCAACTCGATTTGCTCAAACAACGATCACCCGCGCGGGCATAAGCCGGTGGGGAAAATTGCGTTCGCAGGGCTAAGTGCGCACCGTAGTTTCGTCGGCGAATATTGGAGCGGTGACGGCGTGAGACATGTAACGGACGAGATTGCCGAAGAAACGCCGGTTGCATTCCAATATAACGGCTTGCCATTTGTGGTCATGATGGCAACTCCGCTAGACCTTGACGATTTCGCGATGGGATTTAGCCTCAGCGAGGGTATCGTTGCGTCGCGAAACGAAATACTCGATCTAAAGATTCGTACTCATCCAGAAGGCATTGAGATTAACCTGGAGATTCCGCCCACGCGTTTTGCAGACGTCGAGCGTAGGCAACGTAATCTGATCGGACGCACCGGATGTGGCCTGTGTGGCGCGAAAAGCTTAGCGCAAGCGATCCGCCACCCGGAAGGCGTGCAAAGGCAAGTCACTGTAAAATATGTGTCGCTGCAACGCGCAGTGAAATCAATGCCCGACCATCAGCGACTCAATCGTCTCACTGGTTCCGTACATGCGGCGGCTTGGGTGAATTTGAACGGCGATATTGAATTGCTTCGCGAAGATGTCGGCCGCCACAACGCTCTGGATAAATTGATCGGCGCCTTGATTTCCCGCGGACAATTGTTCAATCAAGGTTGGCTGTTGTTGACCAGTCGAGCGAGCTACGAAATGATTCAAAAAGCGGCCGCAGCCGGTATCGAAGTGGGCGCAGCATTCTCCGCGCCAACCGCGCTCGCGATCCGGTTAGCGCGAGAAACCGGCGTTACGTTAATTGCCTTTGCGCGTGACAATCGGCTCACCGTTTACGCTAATCCACAAAGATTGATCCAATATTCACAGGCGTTGGTAGCATGAGTAACGCAGAACACCTAGTTAAAATGGCGAATCAAATCGAGGTTTTTTTCCGAACGGAAACAGACCGCAATGTGGCCGTCGAAAATATCTCGAACCACATCAAGCGTTTTTGGGATCCGCGAATGCGCAAACAAATTCTTCACCATATTAATGCGGGCGGCCTCGGCCTCGACGATCTAGCAACCGATGCGATTAAATCACTCGAGAAATAAAGCCGCAAAAACCCTATTACTGAGTTCCCGGAGGCTGGTAGCGTAGCGGCACTACGCCGCTCGAGTCAGGGTTGCCAAATAAACGCAACAGGTCGGCAAGCTGCGCGGCGTAGCTAGGCTGCGCGCGGGCCGATCCGAGAAAAGTCGGTGACCCGTTCGCCGCCCAGCGGCCTTTGCCTTCTAGTTGTAGCGCGCCTGAGACGGTGTTGAGCTGATAGTTCAGCGCGCCGTCCTTGCCATCGACCGCCAAGACATATTCGCCAAGAGGCTTGACCGCGCTCAAGGCCAGAGCCGCTTGGCGCCAGGTAACACTCGCCTTGCCGTCGCTGGCCGCACCGGCGTATACGAAATTCGTCGTTGTTATATCCAGCGTTCCGGTTGGATTCCAAATCGCTAGTGCCGGTACCGCCATGGGCAGCAGGCTTGCCGGCGCCGACGCGTTCACGTCGCGCAGTTTGATACCGCCCCATATTCCTTTGGCGATGACGCCTTTGCCTTGCAATTGCGCGCCGCTAAGTTCAATTGCGGCTGCGAGTTCGGCACGTAACAAATTCCATGGTTGCAATCGCCACTTGATCGCATCGAATTGTAAATTTTGCCCGGTCGGCAACGCAGCCGTAACGCCTTCAAAAGTGCCGCGCCATAGACTGCCGCGGCTTTCTTGTACCGCAATCGGGAACGGCGCGATTTTTGGCAACGCCCAAACGACTAGCCATGCCGGTGCTGTGACGACTAGAAACAATAAATAAAGCGCGATTGCGCCGAAAAGATAGCGAAGAGTCGGGAAGCGCACTGCAGGCAACGCGAGCTTCATTGCTTGGTCTCCGGACCAACCAAGGTCACACTTCCCTTTATGCGTCCGGCTTCCGCTGCTTGAATTTGCAACGTTTCGACTCTAAGTTTTTGCTGGCTCTGCATGCTTTCCAAAAACATCAATAGGGCGTCGAATGGCATGCCGCTCAACGCTAACCGCACCCGTTGTGCGTCGACACGGTCGATCGCGCTGACTTTTTCACGCAGATTGGCCACTTGCAATGCGCTTTCGACCGCCTGGCGAGGTTCGCCAGAAGCCGCGCCAGTATTGGCTTGCAGGCCGATTATTTGTTTTGCGTTGGTGCGCATTTGTGCAGCATCGAGGCGTAGTTGCGGCAAATTTCTTGTGAGCTTTTTACGACCCTCGCTAATGGGCAGCCAAGCCAAACCGTACAACATGCTCAACAACAAGAACACGCCGCCGTAGGTCAAGATTGCGCGTTCGCGCGAATTACGTGCTTGCCAAAATTCATTCCATGCTTGCTTCATCGCGCGCCGCCCGTGACGGCAATGCGAACCGCCACGCCACCTTCTTTCGGGTTGCTCGCTTCCACGCTTGCGGCGGGAACGTTACTGAGTTGGCTGCGCAATTGGTCTACGCTGCCTTCATCGCGAAACATAGCATCGATTTTGAGTGTGCCTTGGTCATAGCTCAGCGACTCAACGCCAGTTGCGGAATTGATCAGCGGCAGAGTTTTCGCGAGTAACGGCAAGAAGTCGTTCGGTTGGGATTGACCACTGGCACGTTGCATTTCTGCGAGATTGCGCTGCATTTGAATTTTTACGTCACTGACGTTTGCCGCCTGCGGAAATGCCGACTTAAATGTCTTGTTCATTTCCGTGGTCAAAGTTTTTTTCTCATAGCTCAAGCGGAACCAATCGACACCCGTCGCCAGTACCTGCGCGCCGATGATCAATCCGGCAAGCAACAAAATCGGCCGCAATTGCGGCAGCATTTCGCGCACACTGGAGGAGGGCGCGTAGTCGCCCTGCAGCAAGTTGATTGCATTCGCCGTATTGAGAAAGCGCGGCGCCCAATGCCAATCTTGGCCGGGGACAACGGAGACGCCAAGTTGCGTCGTCCATAGTTGCAAATCCGGAACGCTTGCGGCCGCATCGGTCGCACGTAGAATAATTTTTTCCGGCAGGCGGGCGTTGCTGCGCGCTTCTTCAACGGCACGACGCAGTGAAAACGGCGCGCCGTCATCGCCCATGCTATCGAGTGCTAAACCGGCACCCACCGCCGTTCGGACAAAGCCTTCCTGGCCATCCCAAATTAACGTCCACGCATTCGGTTCCAGTTCCGGTAAACAGGTTTCGGCGTAGCCATTTTCTGGGCGCAGGCCGACTTGCCGCAGGCGATCACAAGACGCGTCAAGCCATGCCCGATCCACCACGGCGACGCGCGTCATGCCGGCTTCATCGCGAGCGCCGGCGGCGACTTGCACTTGGTCGGGGTCGGAAAGGATTTTTTCTTCGACGGCGTACGGCAACAATTGCCGTAACTTTTGCCCGCGAACCGGCGGCAACTTGACCTCAGTAAATAACACCAAACTCGCCGGCACAATAATGTCAACGCGATCGGCGCTGGGCAAATCACCGAGCTGCCCCGTACCATTGCGCTGCAGCTCACCGGTGTTCGCCCGCAGCACGTAGCGAAGCACCGTGTCGCTGTCGTTAGCGAGCCCGGATTCGGGCAGATAAATTTGTAGGATGGTCATTAGTCGAGTATTTGCTTTTGCCACACGGTGGTTGGCCAGCTCGTGGGATTTATTCTATGAACCAGTGCGGCCAAGCCATTTTTAGTATTGCCGAATTGACTTATCGCTGCGATCAAAAAATAATTGCTCTTCACACCAATGTTCGCGGGGCTCCAGGGATGCGCCGCAGGTTTCTGCGGATCAACAGGAGGGAGCAGCGTGTTAGTACGGGCCTCGAAATCGGCATCGTCTTTGAACGGCGAGTCATCGCGTAGCTTTTCAATCGCCGGTCCAGCGGTGGTGCCGAACACCGCTTCGAGTACCTCTTTTGGCGCCGTGTTAACGTTTAATGGCGTGACCGGAATGCTCGGCGGGGCTGATGTTCCGGGGGCAGGCGGCGAAAATTCTGGAATCGCCGTTATAAATGGCCTTAACGTTTCGATCACTTTTTCGTCGAATCCATCGACGCGGGCCAACTCATCAATATTTTGCAGCGGTTGATTGGCGGTGCGATAAGGTTCCGGTTTTCCGAGGTAGTTGAGATCTTCCTTGGGACCTTGAGTATCATCATCGACATAGTCCTGCAGTGCATCGGCCAACTCGGACGGCAAGTCCAATTTCCCCAGAATCGCTGTGAACCACTGCAGTTGATAGCCACGCTGAACCAGGTCTGTCGCCGCGAGGTTGTTGACATTGAACAAACCCTGGCTATCGGTTATTTTTCCGCTAACGCTACCACCGCCTTCAACCGGCGTCACCAAGTTGTATTTCGCCCACGCCTCATCAAGGTGATCATTTTGTGACGTGTTTGGGTTCTTCAAATCTTCAATCAGCGCGAGGCTGCCAAGTTTTAGTGCGGCACGGCTTACAACAAGGCTTTGTGCCTGATCGCCCAAATTCATGCTTTGCCGCATCCATAAATTCTGTTGCCACGCCGCGTATGCAGCCACGCTGGTTGCAAGCGCAACGATCAACATCGCCATGACGATGGCAACGCCGCCTTGCCGCGCTGATGGGTGGGCGCAATTCATGACGGCAACATCAATACACGAGTGATCGCTTCGCCGCTTTCCAAATTCAATTCCACGCTCACGGCCCGTGGGATTTTAGGGGCCGTCGATTGCCCGATATTCGGCGATGGCCAGCTTTCCTGCCAACTATTGCTTTGGCTCAAGTAACGCAATTTAAGCGTACTGACGCCGTTTAATACCGTATACACGGAAGGTACCGTGCGCGGCGCTTGGTCCAGCACCGGCCATATCAATTCTTCTACCGTGCCATTCTTAATTCGATAGCCGATCCGTTGCGGTGCGGCGAGCGTGCCACTTGCGCCGGGTAGGCCCATACGGGTAAACATCAGCTGACCTTCGGTTTCTTTTGCGAAGGTTTGACTGCCGACGAATGCGTTTTCGATTAGATTGTTGCTATTGCGAATGTCGCGCGCCATCGCGTTGGTTAGATCCATTTCCAAACGCGCAAAAAACGTGGCGATACTGCGCCATTTTTGATTTTCCTCGGCAACGCGCTCACGGGCAGTGAGTATTGAGGACAGTGCGCGGTAAGCAAAAGCGGACATCACGGCAAAAATCGTTACGGCGATCAACACCTCGATGAGCGTGAATCCTTTTGCCGGCGCCCTCATAGCTTCGAGAGAAAGCCCAGCAAGGTGGCAAGTGCGTAGGCCTTGTCACCAGCGGCGAAGACCTTGATCTCAACTTTGCGGAAATTTGGATTTTCCGTACCGCTGGTGGTTTGTTGCCAGGTAAATGTTTGTCCGGCCTGGCTCCCTTCTCCGGTCTGCACGCCAACGCCTGGAAATGATTGCGCAATCATTTCTTCGTTCAGGCGGTTCTGCGCGACCCATTGCGCCAGCATGCGTTGCTTCAGCGTTCGTGCACCATCAATGGCGTTACCCGTCGCCCGGCCCGCGGCTGCAAGCGCGACGGCAAGAATCACCAACGCGATGAGAATTTCGATCAACGTAAAGCCATTTCGCTTCATGCTTTTTCGTCAACGACGACTTGGCCCAATGGATTGCCGCGAATCTTTAGTTGCTTGTCGCGATATTTGAGACTCAGTTCGAATGGCTGATTGAACCCACCGGGGAGAAAGATTATTCGATCGTCCAGCTTCATGGCGTTGCCGGCGATTCGGCTTTCACCCCACGCAATGGCAACGGGGAAAGTTCGCGCGCGCAGAATTTCGTCGCCACTGGGTTGATCCCACTTGCCGTCATTGCCGCGCTGCCAAAACGCATACTTGCCATCCTGCGCCGACCACGCGACCGGCGTTCCCGTCAGCATCGCTTCGCTTTGCGCGTGCTCGAGAAGCGTTGCGAGGCGATTTGCTTCTTCGCTTAGGACTTTTGTATCGTCGCGATTAAAGTTTACGCTCACTAATGTCATGGTAATCCCAAGGATGACCATCACCACCATGATTTCGATGAGGGTGAAACCACGTGCAGCGCGTTTCAATTTAGGAACGCTAATTGGTAGCGGAACCAACATCGGCATCGTTTCCTTCGCCGCCCGGCGCGCCGTCGGCACCGAGGCTGAATACATCGACGTCATTGGTGTTTTTTACGCCAGGGTTAAGATATTTGTAGTCGTTTCCCCAGGGATCTTTCGGCAGACGGTCTAGGTAACCGCCGGTTTTCCAGTTGGATGGTGGCGGCGTTCCGGTCGGTTTGGTGACAAGGGCTTGCAGGCCTTGATCCGTCGTCGGGTAACTTTGGTTGTCCAAACGATACAGCTTTAGCGCTTGGCCGATAGAATTAATATCTTGTTTCGCCGCGATGATGCGTGCTTCGTCCGGTCGGCTCATGATGCGCGGCACCACGAGCGTCGCAAGGATACCCAGAATAACTAGAACGACCATCACTTCGATGAGCGTAAATCCGCGAAATTGCTTGTTGTTTTTCATGTATGAAATCCTGTCGTCAGAAAATAACCCGTATTGTAGTAGATGTGGAGCGCTAGCGGCGGATAGACACTGCTATGGCGTTCGCGAAAATGTCCGAATAGCAACGACGGAATAATCACACTAGCCGCCCACAATGGCGGATGAGAAATGAAATGTAACGCGGTAAATGCCAGCGAAGTCAGGGCGTTTGCCGAACTAATTCCGCCGTGTTTAACGCGCCCCCAGGCTTTGTCCAACAGTTCGCCTTGAATAACGCCGCGGAAAATTAACTCCTCCAAGACAGGTTGGATTAGGCAAAGCGAAATGATTGCCGCAATTGCCACGCCAGTCTCGCGGCCATTCGGCGTTAACCATCGGAGCAGAATCCAAAACGCTGCGCCGGCAGCGAGTGCGGTCAAGAATTGCCAATCACGAAAAAACGGCGGGCAACGATTGAGCGCAAGGTCTCGCAGAATTGCCCGCATGAATTATTTTCGCGCGCCGCGACGCACGACCAGGACCAGGCTAATCAACAGCAATAAAAGCAATGTTGGATCGAGCTCTTGCGTTGATCCAATCGCACATCCTCCGCCCGCGCTGCCACTGCTACCGCCACCACCGGACGACGTCGCCGGCCCCGAACCGGTCAGCGCGACGGGCAAATCAACATTGGCCGCAATCACGATATCGGCGGTACGAACGTTGTTTCCCTTTGCGGTAAACGTCACGTCGATCTCGCACTCAGACCCAGGACCCAGGTCAAATGGATAGCCGCTGGCGCTGTTTAAGTCGGAGCACGTCGTGCTGGCGGCAAAATCGTTTAGCTGCGGCCCAGCAACGAGCACATTTTTGATACGAATGGTCGCGGCGCTGTTGTTGCGCACGATAACAGTCTGTGGTGTTGAGGGTATACCCAACGCGCCGGGGCCAAAATCAAGCAAGCTCAGCGGATTGCGATTCAGTCCCAGCAAACTGAGTATTGGTTGCCCCGCGCTAGTGACCGCCGCAGCGGCGTCGACGACATATTGTTGGCACGGATTATTAGCGGTCAAGCCACAGTGCAATCCTTTATCGGTTTGATTCGAGGGCCTGCGGGCGGTGGCTTGGAGAATCGCTTTAATTTGCGCCGACGTCAGATTCGGATTCACGCTGAGCATCAATGACGCCACGCCGCTGACGATCGCGCTAGAAAAACTGGTGCCAAAGAGTGACGCGGTGGAATCGTCATTGAGCGGTGTGGTTTCGCCGCGATCATTGATCGATAACATTCCGTTTTGACCCACATCACCTGCGGCCTTTGTTATCAGCCCGCCGGGCGCAGACAGCGTGATTGCCGTGCCAAAATTGCTATAGGTCGACGCGAAAGTTCCATCGATCAACGTCGCCGCAACACTGATGACGCCGGCGCAGTTTGCCGGCACGGAATTGCCTGCGTCTTCATTGCTATTCCCCGCAGCCGTGACGACCGTCGCGCCTCTCGCCACGACGTCGTTAATCGCACTTTGCATGGTCCGCGTGCAACTGGCAGGCGTTGTTTCCGACGGAATACCGAGGCTCAGATTGAGAATTTTCGCCGGACTCGTGCTTACGTCGGCGCAAGGATCCTGAGAATTACAAGGAACCGCTAGCCCAACGGACCAGCGCATACCGTCGACAATGTCCGACGTGTAACCGCCGCATTTTCCCAGCGCACGAACCGACCGGATTTTCGCCGCCCAGTTAATTCCCGCAATATTGTTGTTGTTCGGATTGGCGGCGATGATCCCGGCGACATGGGTGCCGTGCCAGTCGCTGGGTGTTTCAAAAGTGCAACTGGAAAAATTGCCGGTGCCGGCTTCTGCTGCAGTAATCCAATTGCCGGGATCTTTTGCGTCACTATCGCGGCCGTTGCCGTCGTTCGCGGTGTCGAATGAACCATTCGGGTCGGCACTGATGAAATCGTAGCCAGCAACAATGCGGCCGGCGAGGTCGCTGTGTTGCAATACACCGGTATCGACGACGGCAATCACGGTCGCGCTAGAACCCGTCGTGATGTCCCAGGCAACTGGTGCATTGATGCCGCTAAGGGGATTCGATAAATACCATTGATTCAGAAGGACCGGAATAGTAGTCGTACCGTAATTAATGCCAGGGCTAAAGCCGGGGTCGCTGGGCGTTGCCGCAGGGAACATCTTGTAGTCGGGCTCTGCGTATTCGACGCTCGGATCCGCTTCAATGCGCGACGCCATCTTGCGCGCCTCGTCGTTGCTGATTGATTGCGGTAGCGCGATGACCTCAACGCGATCGCCGAGCGATCGCAGGTGGCGCAGCGATGTCCCTGCAGCCACGGCGAGCGTCGACGCACGCACGGCGCCGCTAGCCGTTTGATCTTTGAATTTGACGATCAAGCGATTGGTTGATTGCGCTGCGCGCGCGGCTAGGCTGGTGCGCAGCCACTTAGGGGGGTGATCGATTTCACTTTGTGCCTGGGCCGGTAACGACGCAGCGATCGCCAAGGAAAAAACGATGGCAAGGCTGATCTTCCTATGGTTGTTTACCATTTAAGTTTTCCTTTTGTGGTTGTAGTTTTCGATCCATCTCGGCATATTCGACATCAGGGCGCGCCGAAATTTGCGTCATTGCCCGTGCTAGTGCAGCATCATCTGAGGACCCAGACAGCCTATAAATTTGCGCACCGCCGGACATCGGCCGTACGTGACGAATCGTTAGTTTTGCCGTTTCGCCCAGGCTTTTTAGAATCGCGGCGGTTGCGGGTTCGGTATTCGCATCTTTAAACTTAACGATAATTTGCGCGACATCGTTGCCGGGTTTTGACTCGGCGCAAACGCAGCCCGCGATGCTTGCCATTGTCATGGCAAACGCGATCAGAGATTTTGAAAAGTGATTCATGGGTTTCCTCGAGTCAGAAAATGCAATCATGCCAGCAGCCGCGCCCCTACTGCCTCGCAGTCATGCGTGCCTGTAGATCGGCTCTGGTAGCGCCTCACAGGGTAGCCATTGTTGAAAACATGATGTTCATTTAATCAGTGTATTCAACTCAAAGATCGGCAGCAGAATTGCGATTACGATCAGCAATACGACGACGCCCATCACCAGCATTAACATCGGCTCCAGCAGGCTGGTCAGCGTCGATACGCGGCTTTCAATCTCTTGCGCTTGACTTGAAGCGACGCGTTCCAGCATTTCGTCCAGCTTGCCGCTTTGTTCGCCACTGGCAATCAGATGCACCATCACCGGAGGAAACATTTTTGTGCTCGCCAAGGAGCGCGATAAACTGCCGCCTTCGCGAACTAATTTTTCCGTTTCGATCAATGCCTGTTTCATCGGTAAATTAGTCACCACGCCAACGCCCGCTTGCAACGCGGTTAACAGTGGCACCCGGCTCGAGACGAGAATGGCGAGCGTTGAGCCTAGCCTCGCAGTATTAACGCCTCGCGCTAAACGTCCGATGACAGGCAGCTTGAGCACGAAGCGATCGAAGCGCATGCGAATGGGCGGTTGCCTTAGCGCCCGCGCGAATAACCAACCACCGGCGATCAGTGCGATGACCCAATAAACGCCCGTTGCAACGAGAAAGTCGGATAGCGAAATCATCACTCGCGTGAGCAATGGCAAAGTTTGTTTCGAGTTCGCATAAACCGCGACCACTTTGGGTACAACGTAAGTGAGCAATCCCGTGACGACTAGGATTGCCACAACGGTTACCACCGCCGGATAGACCATTGCCGTTGTCGTTTTTCGCTGGAGTGATTGTCGGTCTTCGGTGTAGTCCGCAAGGCGATACATTACCTTCGAAAGCTGGCCGGATTTTTCGCCGGCCTCGACAAGTGTGCGATACAACTCGGGAAACACCCGCGGAAACTGGCCCATTGCGCGCGCCAAGGTTTGGCCCGCCAACACTTCGCCGCGCACGCCCGCCAGCACTTGACGGATAAACTGGTTATCGGCCTGTTCGATCAAGGCGTTCATGGTTTGCTCGACCGTCAAACTTGCGCCGAGCAAGGTTGCAAATTGACGCGTGAGTAACGATAGTTGTGCGATCGACAGCTTGCGTCTGGACGCCTTGCGCGTGCTGACTTTTCCCGGCGCATCGGATTGTTGCGTTAAGCCTTCGACTTCGATCGCCGTCAGGCCTTGTTCGCGCAACATTGCGCGCACTTGGCGCTGGCTATCGGTTTCCAGCACGCCTTTGTGTAGGCGGCCGGTGCTATCTAGCGCTTGGTAACGGAAGCCGGCCATTTTTTAGTGCGTGAGGAGTGAGGAGCTAGGAGTTAGGAGTGAACTGCGCAGCGCGGGTTGGTTTTGCGGCAGCGTGCTAACTTTCACGTGTGACCCTTACGATTTCTTCAAAACTAGTTAATCCTTCTGCGACCCAGCGCATGCCGTCTTTGCGTAGGCTGATCATGCCGCTACGAGCGGCGTGATCGCGAATGTGTTGTTCCGCCGCGGCGTCGTGGACCATTTGGCGAATTTCATCGTCGACGGTAATGAGTTCGTAAATGCCGCTGCGGCCGAGATAGCCGGTCCAGTTACATGCGGCGCAGCCGACAGCGCTGTAAATGATCTCGGGAACGGCGTCGCCGTTGAATGCTTCGCGTACTTCGACATCCGGCGCATGGGGTTTGCGGCATTCTTTGCAGGTTAAGCGTACCAAGCGTTGCGCTAAAACGCCAAGCAATGTTGACGCGAGCAAAAATGGTTCGATACCCATATCGATCAAGCGCGTCACGGCGCTCGCGGCGTCATTCGTGTGCAACGTAGCCAAAACCAAGTGGCCGGTCAAACTCGCTTGTACGGCAATTTGCGCCGTTTCCAAATCGCGAATCTCACCGATCATGATGACGTCGGGATCTTGGCGCAAAATTGCGCGCAGTGCGCGCGCGAACGTCATTTCAATTCGCGCGTTCACTTGAGTTTGGCCGATACCGTCCAAATCGTACTCGATTGGATCTTCAACCGTCATCATGTTCAGCGTCGCCGAATCAAGGCGCGACAACGCGGCGTAGAGCGTTGTAGTTTTGCCTGAACCCGTTGGACCGGTAACGAGCACAATTCCGTGCGGCTGATGAATTAGTTTGTCGAGGCGATCTAACGTCACCGACGGCATGCCGAGTTTATCGAGGTTGAGGCGACCCGCTTGCTTATCAAGCAAGCGCAACACCACGCGTTCGCCATGACCGGTCGGCAAGGTCGATACGCGCACGTCAACCGGTCGTCCGGCCAAGCGCAAGGTGATGCGGCCATCCTGCGGTAGACGTTTCTCCGCGATGTCGAGCTGCGCCATGATCTTGATGCGCGAGACGACCGCAGCATGTAACGCGCGCGGCGGCTCTAGGACATCACGCAAGGCGCCGTCGACCCGAAAGCGTACGACGGAGCGATTTTCGAACGGCTCAATGTGAATGTCCGAAGCGTTCTCGCGCAGCGCTTGCGTGAGCAATGCATTGATCAAACGAATAATCGGCGCGTCGTCTTCGGCTTCCAGCAAATCTGTGATCTGCGGCAACTCTTGCGCCAGCGTGGCCAAGTCCATGTCTTGGCCCATGTCGCCGATCAACTGCTGTGCTTCGTTATCTTGGCGTGAATAGACTTGCGCTAAGGATTGTTCGAAGCGTTCTTTATCGAGCACCAGCGTTCGTACCCGCTGGCGCAAAATTCGGCGTGCCTCCGCCAGTGCGCTCGATTCCAAATCTTCGCGTACCCATAGCTCAATTGCATCGCCCTCTTGACGTACGGCGATGACACCCTTCGCTTTGGCGAAATGATAGGGCAGGCGTCGGCTGACTTGGGGGTCGGGATGACTTAACGCGGCGGGTTGCGCATTGGCGAGTTCCGCAGCGCGGGTGATCGTGTTCACGGCTGGACGGGTTTTAGTGGGTCGCGGCGTACGTTATTCGGCGCGGCTTTGGGCTCGACCGGCGTTGATTCTTGCGATTCGAGTGTAGTGGCCTCCGGCGTTGGCGCACTGATTAAGGGCATCGTCACGGCGCCTTTGGGTATTTTCGTCAATGGTGCCGTCGAGGATTTTTTGCCGTTGTTCTGCGGTTTCGTTGGCGCTGGCGGAATCGCCGGCAATTGTGGCACGGGCATGTCCGGCAGAATCCAGCGATGCTCCGGTGCAGTCAAACCTTGCTCGTTGCGGATGTATTCGTAGCGCTCGTTGGTAATCAATTGCGGCGCTTGCGTATCGCGCAGAATCACCGGGCGAATAAATACCATCAGATTGACTTTGTCGCGAGTGCGTTTTTCATATTTGAATAAATTTCCAAAGAATGGAATATTTCCAAGCACCGGCACTTGATCGACGTTGACGCGCACTTCGTCTTGTATCAAGCCACCAAGCACGACGATTTGACCATCGTCGACAAGAATGGTGGAATCAATGGAACGCTTATTCGTGATGAATCCCGCCGTGCTATTTGCGCCAAGGCTTGAGACTTCTTGCGACAACGTGAGCTTGACCGTGCCACCTTCTGACACGGTGGGCTTAACTTTGAGTTGCAAGCCCACGTCTTTTCGTTCGATGGTTTGAAATGGATTCGCGAGGCCACCCGTGGTTGCTGTCTGCGTACCTGTTATGAACGGTACGTTCTGGCCGACGACGATCTTAGCCTCTTCGTTATCGACGGTGAGAATGTTCGGCGTGGAAAGAATGTTAACGTTGCCGTCGGCTTCAAGTGCTCGGGCGAGAACGCCTAGATTCAAAATCGTCGCGCCGCCAATACTGATCTTACCTTTCAGTATGCCGATATTTAGGCCCGTGCCCGCGCCGGTGATGTTCGTCGCGACCGCGCCGATATTATTGTTGTTGCCGCCGGTATTGAAATTGGTTCCGCCGATGCCGCGCACACCGGTATCGTTTATCCCACTTAAATCCTGCCACTGGATGCCGAATTCTGACGCCTTGTTGGTCGAGACTTCAACAATCAGCGCTTCGACAAAAACTTGCGCGCGGCGCGCATCGAGTTTATCGATTACACCGCGCAGGCCGTTGTAAACGTAGTCCGGCGCAACGATGACTAGACTATTCGTTGCCGCGTAGGCTTGTATCGTGCCGCCGCCGGAAGTTTGCGGAATGTTTACGATCGCCGCTGCGACGGATTGCGCGCCAGGCTGTCCCGGTGCCTGCTGTTGGACTGGCTGGGGAATGGGCTGCGAACCACCCGCGCCGCCACCCAAAATACCGCGCAGTGTTTCAGCGACTTTGACCGCTTCGGCATTGCGCAAATACACCACGCGAATATTGCCGGTTTCGCTGGTTTCAACGTCCAGACTCTCAACCAGCTTGCGAACCTTGGCAATCGTCGCCTGATTTTCCGCGCGGACAATTAATCCGTTAATGCGTGCATCCACGGCGAGCGCCAGTTTAGGTTGGCCGCCAGGAATGTTCTGTTGCGCGGCAGCCTCGGGCATCAAGCGCGGTAAGAGCTGTGACATCTCGATCGCTGAGGCATACTTCAGTCGGATCACGTCAATTTCCGTATTCGGCGCAACGTCGATCGACTGAATAATTTTATCGATACGCTTTAGATTTTCGGCATAGTCGGTGATGACCAGCGTGTTGTTGTTGGGATAAGCGTTAATGACGTTATTCGGCGCGATGAGCGGGCGCAAGACCGGCAGCAATTGAGCGGCCGATTCATATTTCAGCGCGAAGACCTGGGTGATTAGCTGGTCACCTTTAAATTTATTGGGACCTTCGACGGTTGGGGAGTTATTTAGTTTGGCGTCCGCTTCGGGAACAATTTTAATCACGCCCGGGCCTTCCACTGCGGTGAAGCCTTGCAAGCGTAACGCCGACAATAAAATCGGATAGACCAAATCTTTGTCGACCGGATTGGCGGAAATAATATTTACCGTGCCGGTCACACGTGGATCGAGAATGAAGTTTTTGCCGGTGATCATACTGACGCTTTTAACCACCGATTGAATATCGGCGCCGACGAAATTCAGCGTGACTTTTTCGCGGTCTTTGGATTTATCAGCAGCGAAAACCGCTAACGACAACGCGAAAAGGGTGATGCAAACGAGCCGCGAAAAAGTTGCGTGCATAAGCGAATTCATCTCTTATTGACGGATATTGTAGTGAAGCTGCAATGGCGTCCCGGCGCGCAAGCCTTCCACTTTGACTTGTCCGACTTGTCCGAAGTGCTGATACAGGCGCATTAAGTCGGCTTGAGAATTCACCGGCACCCCATTCAGCGAACGAATAACGTCGCCATCCAGCAGTCCCAGCTTTTGCAATAGGCTTCCTGGTGCGGCTTCTTGTACGGCTACGCCACCACCAGGATTGTCCTGCACTCGGCCGACGTTGGTCAGTTGTCGCGGATCCTGGAGGGCTGATTGCAGCTCGCCTCGCGATAGGGCCGATGTGTTTTGATTCACCGATTGTACATTAAGTCTAAATTGCGATGGCGGTGCTGGCATTCGCTGCGCGATTTGCGGATTTGACTGCGCGACCGTCATGCCAGGTGCGCCACTGTTCTCGAATTCAAGTTTTTCGATTGCGCCATTGCGTCGCACCAAGACATGACGCGCGAAAACGCCATCGAGAATGGCGCCAGGAACGATTTCCGTGCCGACGCGCACCGGCTGATCTTTGCCGTCAAAATTTAGGATCGCAAAGGCAGGGAAGGGCGGCAATCCGGCAAATACCCCTTTGAGTTTTGCGTTGAGCGGGCTCGCGACAATAACCGGTGCCGCAGCGGGCGCCTCGGTTTGTGGCTCGCCGAACAAATGCCGTGCGACAATTTCACCGACCGAAGGTGGTGGCGCGATTAAGAATTGCTCAGCGCCGTCGATTTGGGAGGGTTTCGGCCGCGGCCAAAATATCCAAGTCCAATTGGCCAATAGCCAGCACAGCAGCAAAAGTAGGGCGAAGCTGGTTAGTCCAATCCATTTTCGCGAAAGCCAATTCGCTGGCCACACCAACGCCTGTGGCAGCCTTAGCTCGGCCATCTTTCCCGCAATCGCCGAACAGTGTGCTTTGGAATACGACAAATCATTTTGAAAATGCCTTGAATCAACGACTTATGATATTTTCTTAGTATAACATCAGCTTGTGATAAATCGAGTTTTGGAATGAGTCGTCGTCACGGTAGTATTCACGCATGGCAAGACCTTGCCAGGAGGCAAGCGGGGCGCGGCTCCCAGGGCATGCTTGCTGGGCGCTAAGTACGGAGCGCCTCGTGGCACGTGCTATCAAATAATTCGCACACGGAAATGGCACCAAATTCGCGCCGCCCGTGTAGAATTCTAACATCGCGCGGCGCGCCCGCATTCGAGCAACGCAATCACCTGGAGGGGACATCATGGCAGACAAGAAAAAGGACAAGAAGGCGAAAGGCGAGTATCGCAGTATCGAGTGGTTCGGCCGTCCGAATCGCGACAGCATGGTGCATCGCTCGTGGATGAAAAATCAGGGCTTGCCGCATCATCTATTCGATGGCCGCCCAGTCATCGGCATCTGCAATACCTGGTCGGAAGTCACGCCGTGTAACGCGCATTTCCGCGATATCGCCGAGTACGTGAAAAAAGGCGTATTGGAAATGGGCGGTTTTCCGCTGGAATTCCCGGTGATGTCGTTGGGCGAGCCGGTGATGCGCCCGACCGCGATGTTGTTCCGCAATTTGGTCAGCATGGACGTGGAAGAATCGATTCGCGCTAATCCTTTTGATGGAATTATTTTGCTGGTCGGCTGCGACAAAACCACGCCGGCGTTGATGATGGGCGCGGCGAGTTGCGATTTGCCGACGCTGGTGGTTTCCGGCGGGCCGATGCTGAACGGCAAATTCCGCGGCGAGGATATCGGCTCCGGCACCCATGTGTGGAAATTCACCGAAATGCTCAAGACCGGTGAAATGAACATGGACGATTTGTACGAAGCCGAAGTGTGCATGTCGCGCTCCGCCGGGCATTGCATGAGCATGGGCACCGCCAGCACCATGGCGTCGATGGTCGAGGCGCTCGGCATGGGTTTGCCGAGCAACGCGGCGATTCCTGCGGTCGATTCGCGCCGCTATGTGCTGTCGCACATGGTAGGCCGGCGCATTGTTGAAATGGTCAAAGAAAATCTCAAGATGTCGAAAATCATGACCAAGGACGCGTTCGAGAACGCCATCATAGTCAACGGCGCCATCGGCGGCTCGACCAACGCCGTCGTGCATTTGCTCGCCATGGCGGGGCGTTTGGGCATCAAGCTCACGCTCGACGATTGGGATCGCCTCGGCAAAAAAGTGCCGTGTTTGTTGAATCTAATGCCATCGGGAAAATACCTGATGGAAGATTTTTACTACGCGGGCGGTCTGTCGGCGATGCTCGAAGGTATGCGTTCACTGCTGGACGTGGACGCCTTGACCTGCACGGGAAAGTCACTGGGCGAAAATGTCGCGGGGGCTAAAATTCACCACCCCGACGTCATTCGCACGCCCGCCAATCCGATGCAGGCAGAAGGCGGACTGATTGTATTGCGCGGCAATCTGGCCCCGGACGGCGCGGTCATCAAATCTACCGCCGCGGATCCGAAATTACTCAGGCACACCGGGCGCGCGATGGTGTTCGACGACTACAACGACATGGCGGCACGGTTCGATGACCCGAATCTCGACGTCGACGCCGACTCGGTGCTGGTGCTGCGCAACGCCGGGCCGCTCGGCGGACCGGGCATGCCCGAATGGG
>JANOLP010000100.1:0-7128 GCA_031419835.1 Pseudomonadota bacterium
AGCGCCCCGGCGTGGAGCAAAATCGATGCGGGCATGAAGCGCCTCGACGTTGCGCCGAACGCGGAACAATTTCAGGCTCTGCTAGACGAAGCGCGCGCGCTGTAGAGGGTGTCGAGTTCGCTTGTAAGCTTCGGCCAAAGCACAGGGTCGCCGTCAAACGAGGTAAACTTGAGTCAGTCGCTGGCGGGGTTTCCCCTCTAAAAGACGCGGCGTTTGTACACAAATAACGGGGCCGTGGTCGAATTCTTTCCTGCCAAAGACTATCTAGGCCCCGACCCTGAAGGTTCCCCCGAACCAATCGCCAGCAACTCGGCAAGGGATTAAGGGGAGCCATGAAAACAATGCGTTTCTGGCCCCTTTAATTTGGATATTCCTAACGAATTACAAGCTTATTTCAAAGGCTACGCTATTCAGTAATGCAAACACACCCACGCCACGAGCCAATCCCGGTGCGCCTCTCAGGCCATGCCTTGCCATAAGGTAAGCGGGGTGCGAAGCTCAGGGAGATGGGTTTTATTCCCGCTCACCCAACCTGCGTCGGCTAACCTGAAGTTCCTCCCTATTTCCCCCGATTTTTGATCGGAAAGGCGTGTTAAATAAGCGCTCCAAGGCCGCCCTCGCCAAGGTCGCAAGCCTCACGCTCGACGATGGCACTGCGGCGCATACCTGGTCCACCTTGCTGGCTGAACTCGCCACCATCGTTCGCAATACCTGCCGCACACCAAAGGCCGGTGATAACGCACCCACCTTCGAGATCACCACCACACCCAACCCCAAGCAAAAGCGCGCGTTCGATCTGATCCAGACAATCCAGTTGTAGACAGACAGCAGAACCCGTTTTCGAAGCGAAGTGATTGAATCACTAGAGGCAATGCACTCGGCGCGTACAGGAACTTCAGTTTACTGTAAGTTCCGGGGTCGTCAAACCCTTAACTGAAGGTCAATCGTTGATCGTGGGCGATTCTGAGCGGCCGATTTTTTATGCAGCGACCTTTCATCTGCATTGATCGATTTTTTCAACAGAATCGGTCGACAAGGGCCTTCCGCCACCGTACGATCAAACACAACTCAATCCCGCAGATCAGACACTTTACGATCTCTTTTGTTGATGTCCTATTGCTTGCAGAGCGAATATTAGAGCGGTTCTTCAGGCATTACACAATCTATCTGATGTCGAGTTATGTAGGTGACAAAGAGTTGTTGAATACTCGCCATTAGCGCGCGGGAGTGCGAGTGCGTATAATCTCGTTACACTTTGAATTACTAACTTTTCAAAGTAGTTGTTTTCAACGGCGGGCCTCCCCGCATTGCAGCGTAGTGAAACGGGTCAGGTGCGGAAGCAAGCAGCCACAGCTATTTACTGCAGGTGCCGGGGGTTAGGCTCGCCACCCCCCCTTCTTTTGTAACGTAGAGCGTCACTATTTGGCCAAGGCGGTCAGTGCGTTCGGCGTCCAGATTCGTTGTGCAATCGGTTGTTCGAGAATGGCGTAAATCGTTGTGGCGCGAGCGTGTGCTTGGCTTGCTGCGTTATCGTTACCCAATTGTTTGAGCGCATTGCCGCGCGCGATCCAAGCCTCTGGATGGTGTGGATCGTTGTGCAACCAGGCCTTGGTCAATGCCAGTAATTCATTCCATTGACTGCGCGCTTCGAAGTTCGCCGCTTGCAGGAACATCGGCAATTCGGCGAGCGTCGGACGGAACCAAAACGGCATGTCGGCAATCGGCGCGACGGGTTTATAGGCTTGCATATTGGCGATGCGATCGACGAACCAATCAACGGGCACGGCGAAAAAGCTGCTCGTGCCGCCGGAAAAGAAACTGTTGATGCCGACCAAATTTCCGTCGCGATCGATCAGCGCACCGCCGCTGTCGCCGGGCGCGAATTGCGCGCTGGTGCGCACCACGCGGCTGTTATCGTACGCATACAGGCCATGCACATTCCCTTGGCTGAAATGTGCCCTACCGCCGAAGGCAAAGCCTGCCGCAGCAACATCGTCGCCGACGCGTAGTTTGCTCGCCGAGCCGATTTTAATGGCGGGTAAGTTCAAACGCGAAACCGTGAGCAGACACAAATCGTGATGCATGTCCGGCGCCATGCCGGTGACGTCCCATTGCACGCCTTCTTGCACCAATTGAATGCGCTCCGCCTCTTTTGTGACGTGGCAATTGGTGACGACTTTGCCCGGCGCGATCACGACGCCGGTGCCCATGCCCATGCCGCCTTGGCTGGTCGAAACCTGCACTTTGACTAAGCTTGCGCTCAGGCGCGCCAACGTCGCGCGGTCGATTTCTGCAAAGCCATTCAACGAGATAGACAGGCCCAGAACGGAACCCGTGAGAAGATGAATCAGGCGATTCGTGAATCCAGGTGCGATGCTCATATCGACTCCTTGGTTAGCGGTCTGCTCGGCCGCAGTGATACTTAAGCAATCCCTATGCCGAAATCTCCGTTGTCAAATGCAATTGCAATCCTGTAACACTTGTTAACAATCACGATTGCGGAATAACGTCACAAGTTAAGCTAACGATAGGCGCGAAGCGGCGCTACGTAAATTGCGCTTATGGCCTAGTTCGAAAGAGGTATCTGTTAGAATTCTCCCTATGAGTTATCAAGTTCTCGCGCGCAAATGGCGGCCTAAGACTTTTGGCCAATTGGTCGGTCAAGACCATGTTGTAAAGGCTTTAAGTAACGCGCTGACGCAACAGCGGCTGCATCACGCGTATCTTTTCACCGGCACCCGCGGTGTCGGAAAAACAACCATCGCGCGCATTTTGGCGAAAGCGCTGAATTGCGAAACCGGCATCACGGCGACGCCCTGCGGCACTTGTGGCGCTTGTACGGAAATCGACCAGGGGCGCTTCGTCGATATGCTCGAAGTGGACGCGGCGACCAACACCAAGGTCGAAGAGATGCGGGAGCTGCTCGATCAAGCGCAATACATGCCGGTCTCGGGCCGCTTCAAGGTTTACATCATCGACGAGGTGCACATGCTGTCGCGCTCGGCGTTTAACTCGATGTTGAAAACTTTGGAAGAACCGCCGGAGCATGTGAAGTTTATTTTGGCGACGACCGATCCGCAAAAAGTGCCGGTGACGGTGTTGTCGCGCTGTTTGCAATTTAATCTGAAGCAAATGGCAACGGACGCTATTGCCGGTCATTTGGCCCATGTGCTTAAAGAAGAAAATATCGAATTCGAAACGAGCGCGCTGGACGTGTTGGCGCGCGCGGCGCGCGGCAGCATGCGCGATAGTTTGAGTTTGCTTGATCAAGCGATTGCCTATTCCGGCGGCAAAGTCGAACGCGCGCAAGTCTCGGCGATGCTCGGCGCAGTCGATCACGAATATCTTTTTAATATTCTCGATGCGTTAGCAAAACAAGATGGCCCAGCACTGATCGCAGAAGCGGATCGCATGCAAGAGCGCGCGTTATCGTTCGAAGAAGGTTTACAAGAACTCGGCGTGATCCTGCATCAAATCGCGTTGCGCCAAACCGTGCCCGATGCGTTGCCGGAATCGACACCGGGATTCGATCGCATCGACGCGCTGGCAAAATTATTCACGCCCGATCAAGTGCAACTCAATTATCAAATCAGCGTCAACGGCCGCCGTGATTTTGGTTTAGCGCCGGACGAATATGCCGGCTTTACCATGACGTTGATGCGCATGTTGGCCTTCGCGGTGGAGGAGGGCGGCGCAATACGTAGTGCGCTGCCGGTAAAACCAACGGCAGCAAAGCGAATTGAAAAGCCGCAAGCCGATGCTCTAAGAGCCGCTCCCAGTATGGCTTCTAGCCCAGCATCTGCCAGCAGCCCCGCTGCGATTGCCCCGCAGGCCAATAGCCATTCGAGTTTCGATGGCGATTGGTTAGCGTTGGTTGCTAAACTGCAATCCAATCGCATGGCGCACATGCTCGCAAGCCACGCCGAATTAAAGAGTCATGCCAATAATCATCTCGAACTGGTCGTCGCCGAGGAACACAAAAATCTGCTCGACAAAGCATTTCAAGACAAACTGAAGATTGCCGTTGAACAACAACTCGGCGCAGGCGTGCGCTTAAGTATTAGCGTCGGTAATGCCGCCAGCTCGCTCGCCGCGATCACTAATCGCAGCGAACGCGAACAACAAGCCAAAGCCATCGCGTCGATCGAGCAAGATCCATTTGTGCGCGATCTGATGGAAAACATGGACGCGAAGCTAATCGAATCTTCTATCAAACCTATCACTTAAAGGAACCCAAGCCATGATGAAAGGCGGACTCGGCAATCTGATGAAGCAAGCGCAGCAGATGCAAGAGAACATGAAAAAAATGCAGGAACAACTCGCGACGGTGGAAGTGGAAGGCCAGTCTGGCGCGGGCATGGTGAAGGTGTTGATGACGTGCCGCAATGACGTTAAGCGCGTCACCATTGATCCGAGTTTGCTCGGCGACGATAAAGATATGTTGGAAGATTTGGTTGCCGCGGCGGTGAATGACGCCGTCCGAAAAGCTGAGGCCCTTACGCAGGAAAAGATGGGCGGATTTACCTCGGGCATGGGTTTGCCGGCGGGGTTTAAGTTACCATTTTGATGTCGGGTGCATTCATGCCCCACTGCGACAGAACGGTGCATGAATGCACCTTACAGCTTATATTATGGGCACGATTCGATACATCGAACTGAAATCGGGATTCGGAGATAGTGGGCCCGCCTGGATCGGACGAGTCCAATTGTCTCGAACTAGATCAACGGTGTATTTCAATGGACGAGCGCTCAAACGGGCCATAGGGGGAGGCGTATCGGGCAACTACTTTGATATGGAAACCGGTGACGAATATTGGGTTTCGGGCGTAAAAAAGAATGGCCAAGATCGCCATTGGGCCGGTTCCGGGCGTGTGTTAGTAGAGGCGGCGGTGCTACCAGAATATTTGGCGCTGAGAAATCTTAAATTTCTGAATCCATCTCGATATGAAATTACTAATGAGATCGTTCAAACTGACATCACAAAATATAACGAAATTGCGAACCAAGGCCTTTGATTTTTTGTAAGTTAAGCGATAGAAAACCGAAATTGCTGTGCTTGCTCAATCTTGCCGTGCTATCAACTCATAAACCTGCAATTCGCCTTTCCCTTTTAGCGCAACGCGACGCGGTTCGGAAAATGTAAACCGCGTGTAGAGGCGTTTGTATGTAGTCGTATCAACCAACGTAGTATTGATCGACGCTTCGCCATGTATGCGGCTGGCGATGTTAACGGTATCGCCCCACAAATCGTAGATGAATTTTTTCGTGCCGATGACGCCGGCGACGGCGGGGCCTGTCGCGATTCCTACCCGCAGTGCGAGCGGCTCGCGCCCGCTTGGCGTGAGCTGCTTGATTGCGGCGTGCATGTCATTTGCCATATCGACGATTGCGACAACGTAGTCGTGTTCGCTGCGATGATTGAGTCCGCCGGCGACCATGTAGGCATCGCCGATGGTTTTGATTTTTTCTAAGCCGTGCTTTTCCGCTAACTCGTCGAACGCAGAAAAGATTTGATTGAGTAGCGCGACGATTTGATTCGGCGACATTTCTTCCGACAATTTGGTGAAGTTCACCAGATCAGCAAATAGCACTGAAACGTCAGCGTAACCGTCGGCGATGGTACGCTCGTCGCGCTTTAGGCGTTCGGCGATCGGGGCGGGCAGGATATTTAACAATAATTTTTCCGAGCGGCCTTGTTCGAATTCAAGCGCTAAACGGCTACTCGCTTTTTCGCGGATGAAGTGGCGCACCAAGTAATAAATGATCGTGGATATGGCGGCGAAGTTAAGTACGAAAAATACTGCGACGATTTGCAGCGGTAATTTAAGATGGCGATCGACTAGGAGGTAATAATCCAATGCGCCGGAAACGCCGGTGAAAATTAAATAGGCGACGATCCACGGCAACGACTCTTTTTCGCCGTGAAAGATCAACGCGCCGATCGGCGCGAGCACCGCCCACAACATCACGCCGCTGGACGAAACAAAATCACCGATCGCCCATTGCATGACGAACGGTACAAACAAAAATAACGAGAGCTGGAAAATGCGCAGAAACGCGAGATTGCCGGTCTTCCAGTAGATGGCGACACTGACCGCGGACAACAACTGGCACAGGAGCGGCAAGGTGCTGTCGAGTCGAATGCCCATCCACCAATAAATCGCGAGCCAGAAAATGGTTGCGAAGGTCATGAGGCCGGCAGCGAAAATCAGCAGATCACGTGAAAGTTTATTGTCGCTGATGTTGCCGGCCGTGTTTTCAGGCGCGGCGGATTCGGCCACGGAAGGGCTTTCAAACGGGTGTGGCGTAGCGTGCAGCATAAAGCCTTTTAGGTAATTAAAAGTAAATTGATACAATTAATTACGGCATTGTATTTAACTTATATATTAACTCATTTTTTTAAGCTCGTCTGCAACATCATGCAACGTGGCGACGATGCGGTGGGGCTGTGCCCCTAGTTTTTCGGGTGGTTGTTTGTTGCGGTTAATCCAGAAGGTGCGAAAGCCAAAATGCGCCGCGCCCGCAACATCCCAGCCGTTCGATGAAACGAAGCCGATTTCCTCGTAAGCGACGCCGAATGTGTCGGGCGCCAACTGATACACGCTGGCATGGGGCTTGAAAATTTTCACACTGTCGACGCTCAGAAGATGTTTGAACTCGCCACTGAGATGGGCATTTTCGACGACATCAATGAGCATGCGCGGCGCACCGTTGGAAAGAATCGCAAGCGGTAAGTGATTTAAGCGTTTGAGCGCCGGCGCGACGTCGGGATAGGGTGTTAAATGCAAATAGGCCTCCATCAGCTGCGCGCGTTTGTCGCCGGTCAATTGAAGTCCAAGGGATTCGCACGCAAACGAGAGGCCGGATTCAGTGATTTGCCAGAAGTCTTCGTAGGCGCCCATCAAGCTGCGCAGCCAGGTGTACTCGAGTTGCTTGCTGCGCCATTGCTGGCTAAGGGCCTGGCCTCGGCCAGGAAAGAGTTGATCGCAGAGCGAGATTACCGAATGGACATCGAATATCGTGCCATAGGCGTCGAAAGCGAGTGCTTTGATGTTCATGGGGATCCTTGTGAAGCGTGACGGTCGGAGGCTGCCATCCGCTGGGCTATAATAACGGTTTTGAAATTTG
>JANOLP010000101.1:0-3527 GCA_031419835.1 Pseudomonadota bacterium
TTTTCGTACCATCGATATTGGCGATGAATCCGACGCCACAGGCGTCATGCTCGTTGCGCGGATCGTACAGGCCCTGGGGTTTGGGTAAGGCTGGGTAAATCACGGCTAACCTCTTGCAAATACTCTGTTTATAATCAAATATATACTGAATAAGTCGCGACCGATTCAGCCGCCCAACACAACGGCCTCCAAAAACGAAGCGAAAGTCTCTAAGTTTAACTTTAAGCCCTTAGCGTCGCAATGACTTTTGGGCGGTCGCGAAGATATTCTGTCCACAGGCAAAGAACTAGTGCATCCGAATTTGTGACGTTGACAGAAACAATTCGTCAGATTTCGACCTGTCAAGTAGAGTTAACTATGTTTCACAACTATCTATTGCATAAATATAAAATCTGGGTTTTAATGCTGCCTACCAAGCGCTGAAAATTATCGCTTAAACCATTTTCTTAAAGTAAATATTAGGAGTGCCGTTTTGCTAAACAGCCCACATAACCGCCTCACGTCATTCACAAAAATCCTGTTATCTCTATCTTTTTTCGGCGTAATGGCGGCCTGTGGCGGTGGTGGCGCCAAATCACCCGATACGACAAATCCCCCCGCGCCGACCCCAACGTCGCAGGTTTCATCGTTGCTGGTGCAGCGTACCGTTGGGAAAATCAAATCGGACGATTCTGACAGTTCCAAAATTACCGTTACCGCGCTCGACAAGAACGGCGGCATCGTAAACGGGGCATCGATACAATTTAGCGCCGCAACGGGTATTCTTAGTCCCGGGTTAGTTAAAACGGATGCTCAGGGCAAAGGCGCAGTAGACTTTTCGTCCGGAGCCACCGACATTGCCACGCGCACTGCGACGATTACCGCCAGCGCGAATGGTGTCCAGTCGCAAGTAACAGTCTTGATCACCGGATCTACCATCGATGTTACGTCTCCCGTAACCTCGCTACCAGATAACGGAACATCAACAGCAACGCTCACAGTGACGGTTAAAGATGCGGGAGGTAATACAGCACCGGGTATTCCGGTGGCGCTCGCCCAGATCGGTGGCGGCAGAGTAAGCTTTTCTCCAGCGAGCGGAAACACAGATTCGACCGGCCAATTTGTTGCGACGGTGTCGGGTTCAAGCCCAGGAACCGCCACCGTAAACATCTCAGCGATCGGAGAAATTAGAACGCAGGTATACACGGTCACGCCAACCTCGACAACCTCCTTCAATGTCGACGAACAAAGACTTAATGGCAATCTAATTGCGAATAATGACCTCACAGCCATGCAAATCGGTAACTCCTTGCAGATTCGCATCAACGCGCCCGGAATTGCGACGGTCGCGTTTGCAAGCACACAAGGGTCTTTTAACGGTGTCGGAACCACTACCTCAGTTCCGGTAATCGCCGGAAAAGCAACAGCGACGTTCTCTTCCGTCGCTGCCGGCATTGCGTCAATTCAAGTATATGATCCGAGCAACCCAACCGTTTCGACCGATACATTGACCGTGGCGATTACCTCGGCCGTAAGCAACGCTGCTAAAATTACCTTACAAGCGGCGCCTAACATCGTTGCAGTGAGTCTAGGCGGCATATCATCAACGGCTTCAGTAATCGCGACGGTAACAGACGCTGCGGGAAATCCCGTGGGCGGCGCCGCGGTCGCATTTCAAATTGTTGCGGGCACCGCTGGTGGCGAATTGCTCTCCCCAGTTGTGCAGTTGACTAGTACGACGACAACAGGGACTTTGTCGTTGGGGCAGGCAAAGGTAACGTTTACATCCGGTTCATTACCCTCATCACAGGGCGGGGTAAAAATTCGCGCCTCCGTCCCCGGTGCGAGTACCACCGTGGAAACGCAAGATACAGATACGAGTACGGCAACCACATGTGCAATTTGTGGGTTTGATGCATCTCTTACTATAGGTGGAGCGCCAGCCTCGATTGCAATTGGCCAACCATCGGACTTTACCGATAGCGCCGATAAGACGCAGTACATTTTCCCAATGTCAGTGACGGTCTCTGATGCAAGCGGACAAGGTGTTTCCGGAATTACCGTCTCGCTCAGTGTATTTCCCATTGCTTGGAGTACAGCAGCCTCCGGTTGTACTATCGATGCCGACAACGCCTTGATTAATAGAGGCACGTTCTTTAATGAAGACGCGGACGAAGACTTTATTCTTGACAGTAACGAAGATGGTGTGCGTAGATTCTACGCAAACTCTGCCTTAGGAATTGGCGGAACGACAGATACTAAGATTACTGCCCCGCCGGCAGATGGAGGCGTGCTCGACTCGACCGTAGTTACTAACGCTAATGGCATTGCCTCGTTTACCTTGACCTATCCAAAGTCCAGCGCACTTCATATTATCGACCGCATTCGAGCAAACACGATCGTTCAAGGGACCGAAACCGTAGGTGAATTGAAGTTCCGTTTGCCTGCGTTGAAAATCGATGCTACTCCTACCGACTGTAAGTTGCCCGCCTCACCTTATATTTACTAGCCCCAGGTAGACGCCATCGCAAAAGCGCGCACTAAATGTGCGCTTTTGTTTTGGTTTTTGGATATCCATCTGGCCAGTTTTTATTCGCCCGATAACACGCTGGTCAGCAGCGCTTGGGGTGTATTTTCGTTAAGATACCCCTCGCCGATTTTTTGTAGCAATATCAGACGAATCGTATTGTTGGCCACCTTCTTATCGTAAGCCATATGTTTCAGATATGCATCGGCACCCAGGTCAAGTGCGGCATGTGGTAAGGCGGCGTTATTGAGAAGCTTCGTTATTCGTTCTACATCGTGCTGGTTCAGATTTCCCAATAGCCTTGACAATTTCGCTGCAAGTACCGTTCCCATCGATACGGCTTCCCCATGTAACCAGGTGTTGTAATTGGTAGCCGTCTCAATTGCATGACCAAAGGTATGGCCTAAGTTGAGGATCGCGCGGATTCCCGTTTCTTTTTCGTCTTGGGCGACCACTTCCGCTTTGTTGCGGCAGGATTCGTAGATCGCGTGAACCAAGGCATCTCGGTCACGCGCCATGATCTTCTCGATGTTGCTTTCTAGCCACTCAAAAAACGGCAGATCGCGGATTAACCCGTATTTGATGACCTCCGCAAGTCCTGCAGAAAACTCGCGCTTCGGTAGCGTGTCTAGAAGTTCGGTATCTGCAAGCACTAATTTTGGCTGATAAAACGCGCCGATCATGTTCTTTACGTGCGGATGATTAATTGCCGTTTTGCCACCAACCGCGGAATCTACCTGCGCTAATAACGTCGTAGGGATCTGAATATAGGGCACGCCGCGTTGGTAGGTCCACCGCCGCCTTGGCACTCGCCACCAGCTGCTCAATATATGTATCATTCGGCTCCTTATCACCTTCACCGACGATCGGCATCGTCGGGCCATCCAGCACGCCGTAGCCCTGCGTCAGCATGAACAGATGGCTGGCACCCGTGGGTCGCACGAACAGATGCTGCGACCCGCGCACCTGCGCGGCCGCCTTGGCACTCTTGAACTCCTGCGGATAGGCCCAGAAGAAGAAC
>JANOLP010000102.1:0-2775 GCA_031419835.1 Pseudomonadota bacterium
TCGCCGCCGGAACGCTACCGGCCCCCAACAGGCCGACGATGCGCCAGTTGATGTTGGACTTTTGCTGGTGAACGACGGTGCCGCCGGCCTTGGTCAGCGCGGCGTAGAGCAGGTCCGTGCCCACGGCGGTGGCGGGTGAAATGCCGAATCCCAATACCAGCAGCGGCGTCATCAGCGAGCCGCCACCGACGCCGGTGAGGCCGACGATGACGCCGACGAGTAATCCTGATATTGGGTAGAGCAAATCCATTTTGCTTCTCCGCGACGCAGATAAGTTGGTAAGGACAGGCAGGGTATCAAATAGCCTATAGATAATAAAAGAATATTAAATTATAATTTAATTCTATTTAGTTATAAATAGTCTAATCATGAAGTTACAACAGTTGCGTTACCTCTGCGAAGTTGCGAATCAAGGACTTAGTATTTCCGACGCGGCGATTGCGTTGCATACTTCGCAACCGGGCGTGAGCAAGCAGATTCGCCTTTTGGAAGAAGAACTGGGTGTGGAAATGCTGGTTCGTAGCGGTAAACGGGTCGTGGCTTTGACCGAACCGGGTCGCGCGATTATCGAGGTCGCCGAGCGCGTGTTACGCGAAGCGGCCAATTTAAAGCGCGTCGCTGAAGATTACAAACGAGAAGATGCAGGTGCTTTCACGATAGCAACCACTCACACTCAGGCGCGTTACTCGCTGCCGAACGTGATCAAACAGTTTTCGGAGCGCTATCCAAAAGTGAAATTGACGTTGCACCAAGGCAATCCCGGCCAAATTGCCGCGGAAGTGCTCAGCGGCCGCGCGGATCTTGGCATCGCGACGGAGTCCTTATCCGATGTTGCCGAATTAACCTCGCTTGCTTGCTACGAATGGCACCATTGCCTAGTCACCACGCCGGATCATCCTTTGCTCAAGCAAAGCTCCATCAGCCTATTCGATATCGGCCGCTACCCGATTATTACTTACGACACCGCGTTCGCCGGCCGCAGCAAAATCAACCGCGCCTTCGAGCAACAGGGCGTGACGCCGAACATTATTCTCTCCGCGCTCGATGCCGACGTCATCAAAGCGTACGTTGCGCTGGGTTTGGGCATCGGCATCGTCGCCAAAATGGCCTTTGAGCCGGAACGCGACACGGGATTGCGCATGATCGAAATCGACGATCTTTTTCCGCTCAACACCACACGCATCGCGTTTCGGCGCGATGGTTATTTACGGCGCTATGTTTACGAATTTATCGAACTGTTCGCGCCGCATCTCACGCGGGAGGTGGTCGAGCGATCGCGCAGCGGCGAGGCGGATGCTTATGTAATTTGAAGTAGGCATGTCATTCTGAGCGCAGCGAAGAATCTGCTTTCCTGCGCAAACGAAAGCAGATTCTTCGGCCTAACGGCCACTAAATGACAGACTAGAGTTTTGCTTGAGCGAGTGCGAGCTTCGCTATCGCTGTTTGAAACTCCGGAATATCGCCGATCGGCGCGGTCACGATGATTTCCAGATCGGGAAATTGTGACTGAATCGGCGCAATCAACGCCGGCAAATCCTCGCGCAAATGCCGTCCAGCCGCGAGAAAGATCGGCACGACGCTGACGCGCTTCACCCCTTGTTTTGCGAGCGCGCTAAGACATTCCTGAATCCCTGGCTGCATCAATTCGAGAAATGCTAACTCAACCGGGATGTTCGGCGCCTGCGCGCGAATCAACGCTTGAATTGATTGGAACGGCTCCGCCCACTTCGGATCGCGCGAGCCGTGGGCGAATAGAATAAGGGCGGAGTGAGCAGTCTGCATCGAATTTACACTTTCATCTCAAACAAATATCGGCCACGCCAGAAGGCGCATGGATGTTGGCTTGCAGCCACGCATGGCCCAGTTGCCGCGATTGTATTGCCTCGTGGCGCGACTGAAGATTGGAGGCCGCTGGTTTTCATACCGCTAGAGTTTATTCCAATTCTTGATGCACGACGAAACCCGTTCCAGACTTGCCCACTAGAGTATACAATGTGTACCTAGTGAGCACACAAATGAATTAAGGAACAACGATGAGCGATGTTATTGTTAAGTCTCGAATTGAACCGGAGTTAAAAGCTGACGCCGAAGCGATATTGGAAAAACTTGGCCTGTCCGTGAGTGACGTTATCCGCTTAACTTTTCGCCAGATTGTCGCGCGCCGCGGCTTACCGTTTGACGTCAAAATTCCAAACGAAGAAACGCTGGCCGCTATCGAAGAATCGCGCGCCATGAAAATCACGCGTCGTAAGTCAGTAAAGGACCTTTTCGATGAACTCGAAGGTAAAGTTCGTTCGAAGCGTTGATTTTACTGGCCAGTTTCGCAAGGATTGGGAGCGGTTAAGTTACAGCGGCCGCTATAAAATGCAGGAGCTCAAAAGGGCAATGTTGTTACTCATCGCCAACGATGGCCCGCTTCCGCCCGAATACAAAGATCATCCGTTACAAGGCGAATTCGCTGATCAGCGTGATTGCCACATCGGCGGCGATTGGCTATTGATTTACACCATCCGCGATGCAGGAACGAAAAAAGAAACGGTTGTGTTTACTCGAACTGGAACTCATTCCGAATTGTTTGGCTAGCAATATTTAGCATAGTTAATGCCGACGGTGCGTAGTCGTCAAAGGGGTTGGCCGTTCGCAGTAACAGCAATAGATCTAGCGGGTTGAAGTCCCGTCCGGGGAGTTGTCCGTACGCCCCGGTAGCATGAGGAAGCGGCGTCGTGGTAACACGAGGTCGTGAGTTTCCAAACAGCAAAATAGCAGGCCGTAACG
>JANOLP010000103.1:0-4434 GCA_031419835.1 Pseudomonadota bacterium
AACAATCGTGATTCTTCGCGTTTGGCATCAGAAGGAAAATCGAACTTAAGTCTTCCGTGCTGAAAGTCTTGATTGTTTAAGCCGCCATTTACCAAGGTCGGCTACGAGGCGTGTCGAAGAATTTACTCTGCTCATAAATCATCGCATTCATTGCTGGCCGGCGTTGCTCACGTCCATGATCGGCTTTCCGGCAACGTATCAACGCCAACTGGCACAGTTTTATTTAGGCAGCATGTTAAGAAAATCTCGGCGCGAGTATTTGGATACATCCAACAAGTTGGATTTTGCGTGAGGCGTCTGCTGGGCAAGACGAAATTGATCAAGAATTATTATTAAATGGTATGCCACTATAGAGATAATCTTTCTTATCACTAGAGCGGTTTTATAGGCGTAGAATCGATGTTTTGAATTTGTTCCGATGCCCGCCATGTCGCTAATCGTTCCAGCCGAACCGACCCGCGACGACGTCGCCGCGTTTCGCGCGTATCTCGATGGCATTGCCCCACGCCTCGTCGTCGCACGCTACGGCGCACGATATTTAGAGCGCGAGCCAAGCGCGCATCGCATTCTCAGTACCAGAGGAGAAGACACGAAACGGAATTTAAAGCACGCTTAGCTCGTAACTTGCGGATTTTCTGACGCTTTTTACCCGGCATCCGAAGGATAAAGCTGACTGTCGAGTAGATCGTAAGTCATTGAATCTTCAGTGCTGCGCTGCCGCTATCGTGCGTAAAATTCCGTTTCGTGTCTTCTCCTCTAGATCGCTGTCGCCAGGGGTTTATCGGCAGAGGAATGGGAGAGAAATGCTCGCATTAGAGTGCCTCTACGATCTCAACATAGCCAGATGTTTGTTTCGTTGCGCTGAGTTGCGCTCTCTTGCTGCCCAACGTTTGCGCTAACCGGCGTGCAAAAGCAGAGCGAAGCGCCGCTTTTGCACGTCCGTGTTGAGCGAATTGTTAGCTGGCATTTTACGCACCGAAATGTGCTCTAAATCTTTTTTTGAGCGCACTTGATGCCTTATCGTAAACTTGATTACGGGTTTGGATGCGTATGTCGCCAACCCCGGTGAAACCAAGTTTCTTTAAGTATTCAGCAAGCACGTCCACCATTTTAATTCCAAGACCTTTGCCTCTAACTCTTGAATCTAGCCACCAGCCAGGTACAACTGATTCGGGCGGTCCTAAAGCCTCAATAATTCCGACAGGCGTATTTGAATCGCCGTCAATTACCGCGTACAGGCCGTGCTGATAGATGTTCCAGACTGTTGGTGGGCCTATATCATCGACATGCTCGGGAGCAGAGACACGCTCCTCAATGTATCGAAGTTGTTCTTCTGTCAAATCAGCTTTTGGAACTATCCGTAGGCACATTGTTTTTGCCAGCTAACGTTTCACGATGACCGACCCGCGTAGGCGGGCGAAGCCCGCTGTAGCGGGTCCGGTCGATCGTGCGGTTGGGCGTCTCTACCTAGCACCGTGATTCGCCCACCAATAGTAGGCGGCCATCTCAACATCTGCGGGACTCCAGGTCATTGCTGCGTTCCGAGCGGCACATGTATACGGCATAGGAATCGCGTTCAGTGCCTGCGCGATGCAACTGATCGTGGGCAAGTACGTCGAAAAGTACTCCGCCTTGTTGTGCGCGTAGCCAGTGACGGAATAGGTCGCTAGCCTTGACGTCGTATGTCGACCGTTGGCCCACTCTCGACCAAAGTGCGTGGCGCTGCCGCCGCCAGCGACCTGTAATGAGTTAAAGAAGTAGGAGGCGTGCCTGTCTATGGCAGCACCTTGGGTGGGAGCGCAAAAGCGGTAGATCTTTGACGCGATCACCAAACTGATCCCTGCAAGACGGCATAGTGCATCGACGCCGATGCACTCCCGCCCTGGGGTGATCAAGTCAGATATAGCGACTTGCATCTGTGTCTGTTGCGCTGGCGTTGCACCGACGATCTGGGCATGCGAATTGGCGTTGTTTCCCGCCCATGCTGATACTTGGATGGTTAACGCGTGTGCGTTGACGGGATTGAGAGCCACAAGATACCCGCTCACTGCGGCCTCAAGGTTCAGGATCGTCGTTTGGCTTGCACCTGGGCCTGTTCCCGCCGGCCAGTCGTAGGCGTTCCGCGCCGTGGTGAGAAGTTGCACCAGTGGGTTCGACAGAGTGCAGCGACCATTGAGGCCGCGGGTCAATGTGATCCCCCGGGGAAAGCACGGTGCGTCGTTCGGCGGCGGCATATGCGCTCCAGTGCGTTTAGAAATACCCACCGAATCGTTGAGACGCCCAACAGTTATTCACCGGATCCGTCGGTCCGTATATTAATCTCGTCGGGTTCAATTCCCCGTAGCTTGCCACGAGAGGTTTTTCGGTTTGGGCGTTCGATACCCCGCAGCTTGCCGCAGGGTAGTTCATTTATTCTAAAAACTTGTCGTTTCACTGTAAAGATTTGATTCATTGGCATTCTGTTTGGCAGTGGGTCCGCATATGTAATGATAATACGGATCGCGCCTTTTGATGTAGTGTGGCGAATTTAACCCTCAACTAGGAGCGACACTTATGGGGTCCAATTCGCCAAACCCCTCACTTTAACCCCGGTTCCCCGCCTCGCCTGATGGATCAAGTCCATGCGGTCTGTCGACGCCGGCACTTGAGTCCGCGCACCGAAGTAGCCTATCGGTATTGGATTCGGCAGTTTATTTTCTTCCATGGCAAACGGCATCCCCGCGAACTGCGCGAGGCCGAGGTTACGCAGTTTCTCAATCACCTGGCCGTTCAGCGCCACGTCGCCGCATCAACGCAAACCCAGGCGCTTAACGCTATTGTGTTTCTCTATCGAGATGTGCTCGTTACGCCACTGGGCGAGATGGGTAACCTGAATCGTGTGCAGCAGCGCAAGCGAATTCCGGTGGTGATGGCCTCAAGCGAGGTATCCGCCGTGCTATCGCAGATGTCTGGCATGACGGCATTGATGGCACAGGTCATGTTTGGTTCGGGCCTGCGCGTTGAGGAGTGTTGCACGCTACGGGTAAAAGATATTGATTTTGTCTCCTCGACCATTAATGTTCGCGATGGCAAGGGCGGGAAAGACCGCGCAACAGTGCTTCCCAGCCGATTACAAGCAGGATTGCAAGGGCACCTGCTGCAAGTTGCACAATTACATACGGATGACCGAGCGCGTGGCGCTGGCCTTGCACCGCTTCCCGGCGCACTTGAACGAAAATATCCGAAGGCGTCCGAATCCCTCGCTTGGCAGTTCGCGTTTCCGTCTTCGGTATGTCGACCTTGGGGACAAAGCGGGCGTCTTGCCCGTTGGCACATTTCGCCTGCCACAATCCAGCGCGCGTTTCGTCAGGCGGTGGCGAAGGCGGGAATTAAAACACGCGACGGTTCACACGCTGCGCCATTCGTTCGCAACTCAACTGCTCGCATCGGGGACGGATATTCGGACAATTCAACTCTTGCTCGGGCACCGTAATCTGCAAACGACCATGATCTACACCCACGTGTTAGAGGTAACACGGGATGTCACCAGCCCGCTGGATCGGTTGTAACCGCTTACGATTGTAGCGCCCGTGGCGCTGAGTACTACCGCCGGGAATGTCCGCTTTCCTCGGGGAGCGACGGGCAGCTTTAGGTCGTGGAGACGCTTGGGCATTTAGAGCACCACACCTCACCGTAGTTGCTGCACTGCTCAATGCTACTGGACGGATTTTACCTTTTCGAGGGGTTGGGCATTAATAGCCATTGTGGAATAACGGTGGCGGGGGCGTTTCGCCTGGAAGTCCTTCGAGCTGAACACGATCGTAAGGTTTTTTCCTGTGGTGTGCAGCCGCTTGATCGGTATTTTCGAGAGCAAGCGACTCAGGATATTCGCCGACGCGTAAGCGCTTGTTATGTGGCGATACACGAAGCGACATTTGCAATCGCGGGCTACTACACGTTGGCGGCTAGCGGCGTACCGCTGGCAGAAATGCCTTCACAACTTGCTAAGCGACTCCCCCCGTTATGCTTCGGTTCCCGTAGTACGAATGGGCCGCCTAGCTGTCGATCAACATTGCCGTCGAAAAAAAACTCGGGTCCGCCTTACTTTGGGACGCGGTGTTGCGTGCGACGCGATCCGAGATCGCTGCATTTGCCCTTGTTGTGGACGCCAAAGATGACGTTGCCGCAAATTTCTATCGGTATCACGGATTCGTGGCGCTCGACGACGAGCAACGGCGTTGACTACTTCCGCTTGCAAATGTGACTGAAAAGGATTGATCGAGTAAGGGAGTTTCAATGTAACACACGATCCGTGTCGAAGATTTTCAGTAAAGCTTACATGCTTACCGGTAAATCTTGCGCATTGATCGTGACACGCTTCTCAGGAGATGCAAAACGAAACGAGCGCTTCGCTCTCACGCAGCATCAAGTTCACTGAATCGCAATTTGGCACGA